>NZ_JBSGCD010000001.1:401327-511311 GCF_053601675.1 Micromonospora sp. NPDC004704
GGCTGTGGTGGTCCTGACACCGGGTACGGCTGTGCGGACGTTGGCTGTGGTGGTCCTGACACCGGGTACGGCTGTGCGGACGTTGGCTGTGGTGGCCCCGATACCGGGTACGGCTGCCCCGACGTCGGTTGCGGCGGCACCGAGATCGGCTGCGGCACCGGTTGTGCTGGCGGGGTGTACGTCTGCGGGGGCGCGGGTGCCGCCGGTGGTGGCGACACCTGCTGCGGCGGGGTGGACCACGGGTCGATCCGCGGCATGACCTCTGTCGGCGGCTCGTCCTCGACGCTCGGCGGGGACTCGGCCGGGGAGGTTTGCTCGACAGCGACACTGGGACGCGGGTTCCCGCCGGCAGCGGGCAGCCCGAGGGGAACGGTCGGGGTGCCGTCGGTGGCCGCCGGTTGCGGGTGTCCCACCTCCGACTTCCCGGTCCGCGACGGGACGTCATCGTGCAGGTCAGGTGGTACGGGGTGGTACTCCACACCGAGTGCCAGGAAGACCCGCTCCGCACCGGGGCCGTCGTCCGCGGCGAAAGCAGCCCATGGGGCGGAAGCCGCGAAATCAGCGGAGAAGACCCGGGCCCCGCCCGCCTGCGAACTCGCCAACGCGTTCACCGCGGTGGCGAAGGCTTCCCGCCACCGCTGGTCGGTCGCGACCCGGGCATCGAGAATCACCACAGTGACGGGTCTGCCCACCTGGTCGAGGGCCGACCAGACAGTGCCCACCTCAGACGACCCCAGTGCCTCGATCAACTGGTATGGACTGTCCGGTTGCATCCGACCCTCCCGCTCTTCCGTGCGGATCCTAGCGAGGTCTGGCTCGTCGAGCGGAGGCGCCCGCACATACCGCGTCGTCGTCGCCGAGCCTGTCCGCAATGGACGCCGTTCGAGAGCTTGTCGACCTGGCAGCGCCGACAGGCTCTCGAACGGGTCGGGACGGCTCCAGCGGGGCTCGACCGATGCTGACGATCACTGCGCTCACAGGGTCGGCTCCACTAGGGAGTCGGCTCACCTGCCTTGGAAGAACCGGCGTACGTCGGCGGCGAACAGGTCCGGTACCTCGAGTGCGGCGAAGTGTCCGCCCCGGTCGAACTCGCTCCAGTGCGTCACGGTGTACGTCCGCTCCGCGAGAGGGCGTACGGACAGGGTGATGTCGTGGGCGAAGACGGCCACCCCCACCGGAGGCGGGCAGGGCAGGGGGCCGCCGAACGCGCTCTCCCGGGTCAGTCGCGCCGAGGACCCGGCGGTGCCGGTGAGCCAGTAGAGCATGACGTTGGTGAGGATGCGGTCGTCGGTGATCGTGGAGCGTGGGTCGGTCCACTCGGTGAACTTCTCGGCGATCCAGGCGAGTTGCCCGACCGGGGAGTCGGTCAGCGCGTACGCCAGGGTCTGCGGCCGGGTGGCCTGCAGCACCATGTAGCCGGGGCGTTGGGCCACGAACTGCTTGATCCGGGCCAGCCGGTCGCGGTCCCGATCGGTCAGGTGCTGCTCTCCCGTGCCGTCCGGGGGTGGCGGTGTGGGCAGGTAGTTGAGGTGCACCCCGACGACCCGGTCGGGGGCGATCGCACCGAGGGCGCGGGAGACAGCCGATCCCCAGTCCCCGCCCTGGGCGCCGTACCGGTGGTAACCGAGTCGGTGCATCAGGGTCGCCCACGCGCGGGCGACCCGGTGTACGTCCCAGCCGGTTTCCCGGGTCGGACCGGACAGGCCGAAGCCGGGAATCGACGGGATGACCAGGTGAAACTGTTCGGAGAGCGGACCGATCACGTCGAGGAACTCCACGATGGAACCGGGCCAGCCGTGGGTCAGGATCAGCGGGAGCGCCTTCGGGTCCGTGGAGCGTACGTGCAGGAAGTGGATGTTCTGCCCGTCGATCTCGGTGGTGAACTGCGGGTACCGGTTCAGTTCGGCTTCGTGTCGGCGCCAGTCGTACCCGGTGCGCCAGTGCTCGGCCAGCTCCCGTACCCGGTGCAGTGGAATGCCGTAGTCCCAGCCGACGTCGGGCAGTTCGTCGGGCCATCGGGTACGGGTCAGCCGGGCGCCGAGGTCGTCCAGGTCGGCCTGTGGGATGTCGAGGCGGAAGGGCTCGATCATGGTCGTTTCCTCTCCTACTGCTCTGCGTCGCCGACCTACGTCCATCGGCACGGCGAGAATCGTTCGGCGGACTAACGTTGGTGTAACTAACGATAATCGGACGGGTCGGCGTCGTACCGTTAGTCGCACCAATGAAATTTGTTAGGCTGCCCACATGGAGACGCCGTCCGACGACGCGCCGCCGGCCCGGCTCACCACCCTGCCGAGCTGGCTGATGACCCAGACCGCCACACACGCCCACCGGCTGGTCAGTGAGGGCTTCACCGCCGTACACGCCCGCGGCTACCACTACCGCCTGCTCGCGACGCTCGACGAGTACGGCCCGGCGAGCCAGGCCGCGCTGGGCCGCCGCAGCGGCATTCATCTCAGCGACATGGTGGCCACGATCAACGAACTCGCCGAACGGCACCTGGTCGAGCGCGCACCGGACCCGACCGATCGGCGACGCAACGTCATCACCATCACCCCGGACGGACGACGGCAGCTCCGGCTGTTGGACAAGCAGGTGACCCGGATCCAGGACGACCTGCTCGCGCCCCTCTCGCCGGACGAGCGTACGCAACTGGCCCGGCTGTTGGCCCGGGTCCTCGACCACCACAACCGGCGGTCGGACGGCTGATCCGGCCCCGCTCGCGGGCTTCGGGTGGATGCCCGACGATGGTGGTGTGCGGGTCGGGTGGGCGCGGGCGGTAGCCACGGACTGGGTGTCGCTGCACGCTCGCGACGAGGCCGGGTTCGTCGGGGCCTTCTTCAGCGGCTCGACGACCTGGCTGCCGGCCGACGCCGAGATGCCGCCGACCTCCGACGTCGACGTCGTCGTGGTCATGGAGGGGGAACCGCCCGCGCTCAAGCTGGGCAAGTTCCGTCATCGTGGCGTGCTGCTGGAGGTCACCCACCTGTCCCGGGACGAGTTCGACCCGCCGGAGCGGGTCCTGGCAACGTTCTACCTGGCCAGCAGCTTCCGTACCGACACGATCATCGCCGACCCCACCGGGATTCTGGGCCGGCTGCGGTCACTGGTGTCGGCGAGCTTCGCCGAGCCCACCTGGGTACGCGCCCGCTGCGAGCACGCCAGCCGCAGGATCGAGACCGGACTGGCTGCCGTCGACGTGTCGGCGCCGCTGCACGAACGGGTGCTGGCCTGGATGTTCCCCGCCAGCGTGACCACGCAGGTCCTGCTCGTCGCGGCGTTGCGCAATCCGACCGTACGGCTGCGTTACCTGGCGGCCCGGGGTGTGCTCGCCGACCACGGCCACCTCGATCGTTATCCCGACCTGCTGGAACTGCTCGGGTGCGCCCGGATGACCGGTGGCCGGGTGGCGTACCACCTGCGCCGGCTCGCCCACACCTTCGACGCGACCGCCGAGGTGTCCCGTACACCGTTCTTCTTCAGTGCCGACATCACGGCCGCGGCCCGACCGGTCGCCATCGACGGCGGTCGGGTGCTTGTCGAGCGTGGCGACCACCGGGAGGCGGTCTTCTGGATCGCCGTGACCTTCGCCCGCTGCCACCAGATCCTCGCCGTCGACGCACCTCCGGGGCTGCGGGACGCGCTCGCCCCGGCGTTCGAGGAGCTGGTCGGCGATCTCGGCCTGACCACGGGTGCGGACCTGCGCCGCCGAACCGCGGAGGTCCTCGGTTTCCTGCCGGAACTCTGGCGCACGACCGAGTCGATCCTGGCCACGAACCCCGGCATCCGGTCCCGGTAGCGGGGCGAGTCGCTTGACGGGCAACGGCTCACGCTCTACGTTTAACACATCAGTTAATTAGCAATGAGGTTAAATAACATGGCGAGTGACCGGCTCAGCGTGATCTTCGCGGCGCTGGCGGACCCCACCCGGCGGGCGATCCTGACCCGCCTCGCGGAGGGCGACGCCACCGTCTCGGAGCTTGCCGAGCCGTTCTCCATCAGCCTTCCGGCGATCTCGCGACACCTGAAGGTGCTCGAGCACGCCGGACTCATCTCCCGCAGCCGTGCGGCGCAATGGCGGTCCAGCAGCCTGAACGCCGAACCCCTGCAGGAGGCGACGGCATGGATGGAGCGCTACCGGCAGTTCTGGGACGCCAACTTCAATCGACTCGACGCGCACCTGCGCCGCATCCAACAAGAGCGGTCGGCACAGCAGACCGACCGCGCACCCGAGGGGGAAGCACCATGACGAACACCGTCGCCAACAAGGAACTGGTCATCACCCGGATCTTCGACGCGCCCCGCGAACTGGTCTACCAGGCGTTCGTCGACCCCGACCAGATCGCGCAGTGGTTCGGCCCGGTGGGCTTCTCGGTGCCGCGCGACACCATCGACATCGACGCCCGCACGGGCGGACACCAGCGGATGGTGATGGTCAGCGACGACGACCCGAACATGACCTCGCCGGTCGACGCCCGGTTCACCGAGGTGATCGAGAACGAGTTGCTGGTCGGTGCCGAGGAATGGGACCCCACGCCGGGCGAGGCGGAGCCCATCGCGATGTACATGCGGCTCGAGTTCCACGACGAGGGCGACAAGACCCGGATCGTGTTGCGGCAGGGTCCGTACACCGAGGAGGTCGAGGGCATGGCCCGCGAGGGTTGGAGCAGTTCGTTCACCAAGCTCGACAACCTGCTCGGGTCCTGATCCGGCCCGCCCCCGTACCGCCTCTTCGGGGGAGGCGGTGCGGGGGCGTACGGGTCACGTGTTCGCGGTCTGCGCCACGGTGAAGACCTCGCCGTTGCCCGGTACGCCGATCCCGCGCCAGGTGAACGGCACTCCACGGGCGACGTCCAGATCCGGGTCGTCCATGAGCTGGAAGTGCAGGTGCGGTTCGGTGGTGTTGCCCGAGTTCCCGCACCGCGCCAGGAGTTGACCGCCGCGGACCCGGTCCCCGGCGCGCACCGTGAGCGAGTCACGCCGCAGGTGGGCGTACGCGGCGTAGGTGCCGTCGCCGAGGTCGAGGATGACGTGGTTGCCGAACACCCGCCCCGGGCCGGAGAGGTCCCGCAGGATCGACTCGACCAACAGGTAGAGCAGCGCCGGGTACGAGTTGCGACTGAGGTGGTCGCGGTGGTGGTCGACCGCGGACACGACGGTGGCGTCCGCGACGGCCAGGATCGGGGTGCCGAAGGCCGGGAAGTGCCGGTTTCCGCGTACGAACGGCCACCAGCCGAAGCGGGGTCGGGCGGTGTCCTCCGGTTCGGCCACGATGTCGATCGCGTACGCCTGCCCGTAGCCGCGGGTGCCGTGGCTGGGCACCCGGTCGGCGGGACTGTTGAGCGCGGACCAGCGGCCGGTGACCGGTGGGTCGACCTCGACCACGGGCCGGGCTTCGGCGACGGCGGGTTGCCGGTTCGCGGCGAGTTGCAGTGCGAAGGCCAGGCCCAGCGGTAGCCAGCCCCAGAGCCAGGAGAAGTCGAGGTAGTACCCGGCCACGAGCAACGCGAGGAACGCCACCCAGCAGCAGCGGTAGAGGATCATCGACAGCTTGCGCACGGTACGTCTCCTGTCCCGGTGTGGGGTCACGGTCGGGCGGCGGCCAGCATCACCAGCAGTGGCACGACCCGAGCCGGCGGCACCTCGTAGCGGCCCCGGGCGGCGGTGTGCAGCCAGCCGGCGGCGGTCAGTTGCCGCAGGTGGTGGTAGATCTGGCCGGTGGTGCCGAGGTCTTCGAGGGCGGCCAGTTCGGCGGCCGTGCGGCGGCCGCCGAGGATCTCGTGCAGCAGGCGCATCCGTACGGGATGGCCGAGCGCGGCAAACGACTCGGCGGCCTGCGACCAGTCCTCGTCGAGCAGCGCATCGGTCGGGCGGGCGTACTGCCACGCGTAGTGCTCGTCGGTGGGTAGCTGGACCTTGCCGGTGAACAGCACCCCGCCGTGCGCGATGTCGTGCTCGGCGAGCATCGCGGTGAGCCCGTCGAGGGCCCAGAGGTCGCCCTCCACCGCACGGGTGGCGGGACGGTCGGTCCGTTCGAGCGCGACGAGGCGGCGCTCCAACTCCGTGACACGCTCCTCGATCTCCATGGGTTCGAGTTTACGTACTTACGTAAAAGATTGGTAGATGGGTCGGGGCCCGTTTCGGGACCCGACCCATCCGGGATGCTCAACCGCCGTAGCGGGAACGGGTACGGGCGTCGCGCAGTGCGTCACCCCACCAGACGAGCTGGTCGAGCATGGCCGTGGCCGCCGTGGTGCAGGCGTCCGGATCCTTCGGTTGACCGTCGGAGCCGAACCGCGCCCACGCGCCATGGAAGCTGACCGTCTCGCGCACCGTGACGGCGTGCAGTTCGGCGAAGACCTGCCGCAGATGCTCCACCGCACGCAGTCCCCCGGACAGTCCGCCGTAGGAGACGAATCCGACCGGTTTGGCCTGCCACTGGGTGAAGTGCCAGTCGATCGCGGCCTTGAGCGAGGCCGGGTAGCTGTGGTTGTACTCCGGTGTGACCACCACAAACGCGTCGGCCAGGTCGAGACGCCCGGTCAGGCCACCCAGTACCTGTGCCAGTTCGGCCGGCGGGTTGTTGGTGAGCGCGGTCGGCAGCGGGGTGTCCGCCAGGTCGACGAGGTCGACGGTCAGGTCGTCCCGAAGCTCCGCGTGGGAGGCGAACCACCGGGCTGCGGTCGGCCCGAACCGGCCTTCCCGGTTGCTGCCGATGATGACCGCCACCCGCAGCGGCGGCCGGGAGGAGGTGATTGCCGGGTCAACGTTCATCTGTGTCATTCCCTCGATCGCTGTCCTGCCGTCGGTCGACGACAAGATGGACGGTAGGACCTCAACATTTGTTAAGGTCAAGGCCGACGGAAGGAAGGGGCACGACCATGGGTGCATCCATCGCCGGTGAACTCACCGTCGGCGAACTCGCCGCCCGCAGCGGTGTGAGCGTGTCGGCACTGCACTTCTTCGAGCGGCAGAACCTCATCACCAGTCGCCGTACGGCCGGGAACCAGCGTCGGTACCGGCGGGACACGCTGCGCCGGGTCGCGCTGATCCGGATCGCCCAGCGCGTCGGCATCCCGCTGGCGAAGGTCGCCGAGGTGCTGGCCGTGCTGCCCGACAGCCGTACGCCCACCCGGGAGGACTGGGCGCGGCTGGCCCTGTGCTGGCAGGACGAACTGGACCGACGGATGCGTCACCTCCAGCAGTTGCGCAACGAGTTCACCGACTGCATCGGGTGCGGCTGCCTCTCCCTGGACCGCTGCCCGCTGGTCAACCCGTACGACCGGATGGGTGCGGAGGGGCCGGGGCCACGACGGCTGTTCGGCGCAGACGATGTGGTGGCCGGCGGCGGGTGCGCGTCGCCGGCCGCCGGATCGTCCGCCTGCCTGGCTCCGGCCGGCGCGACCGAACAACCATGACGTGACCAGACGTTCCGGTGTGGAATCCGTTGTCTGACAAAGGCATGGACCAGGACGGCGATCTGGATTGGGTAGGGCGCGCCTCGGACGAGGACACCCACCCGGCTGAGAAACTTTTTCACATGCCTCGCACCGCCGCACCCGCTCAGCGTCCGTCGGCCCGCGCCGCCCTGGCCACCGGCCCGCTCGACTTCACCGAGGCGTGGTTGCGCAACCGCCGGCTCTCCGAGCACACCCGGGCGGCGTACCGGCGGGACATCACCGGTTGGCTCGGCTGGTGCACCGGACGGGACCTCGACCCGCTGCGGGTGACCTTCCTCGACGTCAACTCCTACGCGCGCGAGCTGGAGTCGACCGTGGACCCCCGCAGCGGTCGCCCGCTCACCCCGGCGACCGTGGCCCGCAAGCTGTCGGCACTGTCGAGCTGGTACGACTTCCTGGTTCGGTTGCGGGCGGTCGAGGCGAACCCGGTCTCCGGCGCCGACCGCCCCCGGGTCAGCCGGGACCACTCCGCCACCGTCGGCATGACCCCGGACGAGGTGGACGCGCTGCTCGCCGCGGCGGAGACCGACACCGGCCCGACCGCTGCCCGCAACCGGGTCGCGCTGGTGTTCCTGGCCGACCTCGGGCTGCGGGTCGGTGAACTGGTGTCGCTGGACCTCAGCGACCTCGGGTACGAGCGCGGACACCGCAGCATCCGGTTCATCGGCAAGGGCGGCCGGGCCCGGCGACGGGCTCTCACCCCGGGTACGGCGTTCGCGGTCGACGCGTACCTGCGGACCCGGGCGGCGGCCGAGCGGGTTCCGGTCGAGCAACTCGCCGGGCCGCTGCTGGTGACCGGAACCGGTGGGCGACTCGACCGGCACGCCGTGTTCCGCCTGGTACGCCGGCTGGCCCGACTCGCGGGCATCCCGGCCTGGGCGAAGCTCTCCCCGCACTCGCTGCGGCACGCGTTCGCCACCACGGCACGCTCCGAGGGGGTGCCGCTGGAGGACGTCCAGGACGCGATGGGGCATGCGGATCCGCGTACCACCCGCCGCTACGACCGTGACCGGCACAACCTCGACCGGGATCCGGCGTACGCGATCTGGGCCGCCCGCGCCCGACGCCAACCGGCGGACCCGGCCTGACCGGTCACCGGTCGGGTACGGACATCCGCCACAACCCCAGCCGGGTGCTGCCGGTACGGCACACCAGGTCCACGTCGCCGGCCCGGCAGTCCGACACCCGTTCGGGTAGGGCACCGAGGATGCGCAGAGCCGCACCTTCCTCCACCGCGACCAGCGGCCGATCGGGGGAGGGACGCAGCAGCACCCGGGCGCCGGTGCCGATGCCCCACGGCAGCCGTCCCCATCCCCGGTGCGTGCCGCCGGTCCAGAGCGTGCCGCCGGTGACCGGGTCGAGCGCGACCACCTGCCGCCAGTCCTCCAGGCAGACCAGGCCCGCGCACTCGCGCAGGCCGCCGCTGACCCGCTGGACCGGTCGGCTCCACCGCAGACCGAGGTCGGACAGGTCGTAACCGCTGATCGCGGACTCGCCGCCGGTGGTCGGATGCCGCAGGATCAGCCGGTCACCGACGATCACCGGGTTGTCCGGCGCGTAGTCCGCCGGTGGCAGGCGTCCCTCGCCGACCACCGCACCCGTGCGCAGGTCGTGCAGGTTCACCGCGCCGCTGTCGTGCACCACGAGCAGCCGGTCCGGGCCGCCGGGCACCAGTTCACCGACTGCCGTCGACGGCACCGGCACCGTCCACCGGATCCGCCCGGTCGCCAGGTCGACGGCTTCGATCGTCCCCTCGATCCGGCGGCCGGCGCCGGACGCGCTGCGTACCTCGGAGATCGCGACCCCGGTGGCGGAGTCGGCGCCCACCAGCAGCAGGCCGGGGCGTTGCCATCGGACCTGGCCGGTGCGTGCCGACCGGGCGGTGGTGGAGATCCGGCGGCCCAGGCTGTCCACCTCGGCGACCAGCACCAGGTCACCCACGAGGTCCGCGGCGAAGGACGCCGCGGTGGCGGCCGGGACCTGCCAGAGCTGCCGCCCGCCGGGCAGGTCGTATCCGGACAGTGTCATCGGCGTGCTGGTCGGGTCGGCGACCAGGAGCAGGTCCCCGGCGAGGAAGAACGAGGCCCGGGCGGCGATCGGCAACTCGCCGGTGCGGCGCAGGTCCCGCGCGAGCGGCTGCGCCGCGGTCACCGACAGCAGGACCAGCAGCGCGGTCAGGCAGAGCACCGGCCACCGGACCGCGACCCGGCGGGCACGTACGGACGTCGGCCGGTCCTGCTCCGGGATCCCGCGTTCGGTGCCGAGTTCGATCAGCACCGCCGGGTGCGTGTCCATCACATCTCCCGCTTGCCGGCGTCGCCGCCCCTACCCGGAGAGTCGTCCGGTTACCGGTCGAGCGTATCCAGCACCACGGCGCCCGGCTGCCGGTCCGGCCCGATCGGCGGTCGACGCACCGGCACCGCCCGCGTGTCGCCTCGCGTCCCGCCCGCCGGTCGTGCTAGCAGAGCACGTCCAGGTAGTGGTGGGCGTCGGCGGCGATCTCCTCCCCGCGCAGCCAACGCCGCGCCCAGAGTCGGGCGGCGACCTCGGCGAGTTCGTCGCCGCCGGCGGCCTGCTCGACCAGTACGGCGGCGGCCAACGCGTACGCCAGCCGCAGGGCGAACCCGCGTGCGCCGGCGACGACGGCCACCGCGTCCGGGTCGGCGGTCACCTCCGCGACGGTGGTACGCAGCCGCCTCGCCGACGTGGCGAGCGCGTCGGCGAGGGCCGGGTTCAGCCTGCGGGCGATGTCCGTGGCCAGGTCGAGGCGGCGCAACAGCGGCGGGGCGGCGTCCTCCCGTACGGTGGCGCGCAGCACGTCGAGCGCCAGGACGTTGGTGGTGCCCTCCCAGATCGGCAGCACCTGGGCGTCGCGCAGCAGGCGGGGCACCCCGGTGTCCTCGACGTAGCCGGCGCCGCCGAAGCTCTCCACGTACTCGGCGGCCGAGGCGACCGCGAGCCGGCCGGTGGCGAGCTTGGCCAGCGGGGCCACGATCCGCAGTTCGGCGGCGGCGGCCGGATCGGCACCCACCTCCACCCGGCCGAGCAGGAAGAACGCGTGTCCGGCCAGGGCGAACGCACCGGCTGCGTCGACCGCGAGGGTGCCGAGGGTCGCCCGGTGCAGCGGGGAGGTGGCGAGCAGCCCGCCGGCCACCTGCCGGGTGTCGGCGTACGCGCGGGCGTAGGCCAGGCCACGGCGCATACCGCCGGCCGCCGCGGCGGCGTTGTGCAGCCGGGTCACCACGACCAGGGTCATCGCCCGGGTCAGGCCCGGTTGTTCCGGGTCGCCCAGCGGGAGCGCGTACGCGTTGTGCAGGCCGATCTCGGCCGTGGGCAGTGCCCGGGTGCCGAGCTTGTCCTTGAGCCGGTGCACGGTCACGCCGGGTGCCGGGTATCCCGGGTCGGCGCCGACACCGGCCAGCGGTGAGTCGACGGCGTAGCGGGGCACCAGGAACGGGGCCAGGACCCGGCTGCCGCGTACCTTCCCGTCGGGGCGGGCCAGTGCCACCGCCATCGCCGAGTCGGCGGCGGAACAGAACCACTTCTCGCCGGTCAGCCGCCAGGAGCCGTCGCTGGCGGGCCGGCCCGTGGTGGAGGAACGGGCCAGGTCGGAACCGCCCTGCGACTCGGTCATCCACTGCCCGCTGGTGATCGCGTGAGCGGGGTCGGTCGAGGTCAACCGGGGCAGCCAGGCGTCGCGTACCGCCGGGTCGACCTCGGGTCGGTTCAGCAGGGCCGCCGCGCCGTCGCTCATCGCGACCGGGCAGGAGAACGTGGCCGACTCGGGACCGTACAGGTGCAGCAGGGCGTGCTGGACCACCCGCGCCGCCGCGCCCCATTCGCCACGGGCCTGCGCCAGGTAGGGCAGGGCGACCACGGCGTGCCGGGCGGCGGCGGCCCGCTGGGTCTGCCAGCCGGCGGGGGTGTCGATCCGGTCGATCCTGGCTCCCCACGGGTCGTAGCGCACCAGTGTGGGTGGGTGGGCTTCGGCGTCGGCGTGCGCGGCCCGCAGCGGCCCGGTGACGTCGGCCGCGAGCGCGGTGAGCCGGCCCTTGGCGGCGGCGTGTCCGGCGAGCCCCAGTTGCCGGTCCAACCAGGAGCGCAGCAGGCGGTCTTCGGTGTAGGGATCACCCGGCGCGGTCACCGGTTGCACGTAGCGGCCCATCGTCTGCTCCTCCGCCGATCGGGGGTGGTTGGCGGGATGCGCTGACCGTAGACCACACCGAACGGCGGCAACAGGCCACCGAATGTCAACAATCTATTACCACCCGGTGGAGCGGCGCCCTCCCGTACGGGCGGTCGTGATCATCGCGGTGACGCTGGCGCCGACGGCCCCGCAGCCGTACGGCAGAATCCCGCCCGCGACCACCCGCCCGGCCCGAGGAGCCCGATGCCGTCCCCAGCACCCGCCATCCTGTACGTCACCGACCTCGGCTACCAGGCACGCGGGCGCAGGTACTGCGACGAGGACATCTTCCTGTCGGGGCTGCTGCGCGCGGACTTCACCGTCGCCCTGTGCCACCCGTTGCAGGCGACCGCGCTGATGGACGACTTCGACGCGGTGGTGGTCCGCAACAGCGGCCCGGTGATGCAGTACCAGGCCGAGTACGCCGCGTTCCGGTCCGCCGCCCTGTCCCGGGGCACCAGGGTCTACAACCCGCTGACCGGCCGGGCCGACATGATCGGCAAGCAGTACCTGGTCGACCTGACGCTCGCGGGGTATCCGGTGATCCCGACCGTCGACCGGTACGCCGACCTGCACCGGCTGCCGGACGTCGCCGAGTACGTGGTCAAGCCCGCCGCCGGTGCGGACTCGATCGGGCTGCGGACGGTGTCGCGCGAGCAGCTCGACCGGGTCGAGTTCGACGGGTTGCTGGCCCAACCGAAGATCGATTTCCGGTACGAGGTGTCGTTCTACTTCGTCGACCACGAGTTGCAGTACGCCCTGCACGCCCCCGACCCGGACCAGCGCTGGCTGCTGCGGCGCTACGACCCGACCCCCGCCGACCGGGACTTCGCCCACCGGTTCGTCGACTGGAACGGGCTGAGCCACGGCATCCAGCGCGTCGACGCGTGCCGTACCGCCGACGGGGAACTGCTGCTGGTCGAACTGGAGGACCTCAACCCGTACCTGTCGTTGGACCTGGTCGACGAGGACACCCGTACGGCCTTCGTGGCGAGCATGCGCGCGTCGATCCGGGACCTGCTCAGTCGTTGACCGGCAGGTCCAGGGCCGCCCGGACCAGCGCCAACGCCTGCGCGGGCGGTACGCCGAGCCGGCGGCTCTGTTCGGCGTAGCGCTGGGCGAGCAGTTGCGCCTCGGCCGGCACCCGGGCCGCCCTGGCGGTGATCACCGTGCCGTGCCGGCCACGGGTCTGGACCAGCCCGGCCTGCTCCAGCTCCCGGTAGGCGCGGGCGACGGTGTTGGCTGCCAGGCCGAGTTCCTCGGCGAGCTGCCGTACGGCCGGCAGTCGGGTGCCCGCGGTCAGCTCACCGTCGCTGGCCAGGGCGGCGATCCGCGCCCGGACCTGCTCGTACGGTGGGACCGGCGAGTGCGGGTCCAGTTCGATGAACACGATTCGCCGAGGGTAGCAACGGGAGTTCCTGCGGCGGCGCCGGAGGGTATCTACCGTCCTAGGCATGGCGTACGAGATCGCGCGGTCCCGGATCCGGCCCCGGCGGGGGTTGCGCGGGGCGCTGGTCGTGGTCGGGCTGACGCTCTTTGTGTGCTGCGTCGGCGCGGCCGGACTGGCCGCCTGGAACTTCCAGGCCGTCCGGCAGGCGACCGGTCCGGCGAAACGGGCGGCCGGCACCTTCCTCGACAAGGTCACCGCCGGTGACCACGTGGGTGCGTACGACCGGCTCTGTGCGGCGACCCGCAAGCAGTGGAGCCTGCCGAGGTTCGCGTTGCGGATCGAGACCCCGCCGACGATCAGCCGGTACGCGATCGAGGACGTCAAGATCGCCAGTAAGGACGGGCGGCAGAGCGCCACGGTGACGGTCGCGCTGACCCGCACGGGCGGGGCGGTGGACAACCACCAACTGCCGGTGGTTGACTCCGACGACGGTTGGCAGGTGTGCGGTGACCCGTTCTGAGCCCGTACGCCGTGGTCAGCCGCGCGGGCCGAGGTCGCCGGTACGGTGGTGCCGGCGGCAGAGCACCTGGTAACGCACCTCGGCGCTGACCACGGTGTCGCCGATCACCACCTGCTGTCCCTCCCGGGCCACCGCGCCGTTGACGATCCGCGCGTTGAGCAGCCCCTCCCGCCCGCACCAGCAGAGCACCTCGACCTGGATGCGGGCCACCTCGTCGGCGAGTTCGAACAGCCGCTGCGCCGCCGGGAACAGGCAGGAGCGGAAGTCGGAGGCCAGACCGAAGGCGAACACGTCCACGTCGTAGTCGTCGACGAGTTCGGCCATCTGTTCGACGTGTTCCACGGTGTAGAAGCAGGCCTCGTCGCAGATCAGGTAGTCGACCTTGAGGCCCTCGGCGCGCCGGCCCCGGACCAGGGCGCGCAGGTCCAGGTCCTCGGTGACCTCGATCGCCTCGTGGGCGAGCCCGATCCGGGTGGTGACCTGCGGGCCGAGTGAGCGGTCGATCCGGGTGGTGACCAGGCCCCGCCGTCCCTGCCGGGCGTGGTTGTAGTTCATCTGCAGGGCCATGGTCGACTTGCCACAGTCCATCGGTCCCCAGAAGAACTTCAGCGCGGCGGCGTGCAGCGGCCGACCGTCGCGGGCCGGCCGCGCCGTGTAGTGCTGCGGGGCGTCGGGTCCGCCGGATGGCGAGTACACCAGGGGGGCGGAGGAGGTCGCGGCGTCGTCGGTCACGGTCGGGCAGCCTAACGCATGGTCAACCCCGGGCCCCGCCCGTCCGAGCCGCGACCCGCGTGCCTCACAGCACCCGTGGCGGCGTGTTTCCCGCCGCCACGATGGCGCGCCGGATCGGCACCGCGAGCAGGAGCACGAAGCCGACCACGAAGAAGATCAGTAGCGAGACCAAGCCCACCCGGTAGCTGTTGGTGAGTTGGAACACCAGCCCGAACGCGAGCGGCCCGAGCCAACTGGTGCCCTTGTCGCTGATTTCGTAGAAGCCGTAGTACTCGCCCTCCTTGCCGGCCGGGATGAGCTGGCTGAACAGGGACCGGCTCAGTGCCTGGCTGCCGCCGAGCACCAGACCGATGCCGGCACCGAGGATCATGAACGGCACCGGCGCCTCGGCGGGGAGCCGGAACGCGGCCAGGATCACCACGGTCCACAGCACCAGGCTGAGCAGCACCGTCTTCCAGGCACCGATCCGCTTGGCGAGCGCGCCGAGCAGCAGCGCCCCGCCGAAGGCGAGGAACTGCACCAGCAGGATGGTCACGATCAGGGTGGTCTGCTCCAGCCGCAGTTCCTCGGTGCCGTACTGGCTGGCCAGGGCGATCACGGTCTGGATGCCGTCGTTGAAGACCAGGAACGCGAGCAGGAAGAACAACGTCAACGGGTACGCCTTGAGTCCGCGTACGGTCCGGATGAGCTGCCGGAACCCGTCGGTGAGCAGGTTGCCGCCGGTGCTGGCCTCGGCCGCCGGGCGTTCCCGCAGCCAGCGCAGCGGCACCAGGGTGAACAGGGCCCACCACACACCGGCCGAGACGATCGACCACCGGGCCAAGTCCAGGGTTCGCTGGTGGTCACCCTCCACGCTGAACATCGTCACCACGACCAGGTTCAGGGCCAGCAGGAGTCCACCGCCGAGGTAGCCCAGCGCCCAGCCCCGGCTGGAGATCCCGTCCCGGTCGTCGGGGCCGCCGAGTTGCGGCAGGAACGAGTTGTAGACCACCACGCTGGCGCCGAAGGCGATGTTCGCCACCAGGAACAGGGCGCCGCCGAGCAGGTACCGGTCGCCGGTGACGAAGACCATCCCGATGGTGGCGAGCGCGCCGATGAACGCCGCCCCGGCCAGGAGCCGCTTCTTGTGCGCCGACCGGTCCGCGACCGCGCCCATCACCGGGAGCACGAACACGGTCAGGAACACCGACAGCGACACCAGGTACGGGAAGTACGACCCGGCCGCGATCGTGATCCCGAACGGGTGCACGTCGCCGTCGCAGGCGTCCGCGCCGAGTTCGCAGCCGGCGGCCAGTTCGGTGACCGTGGTCAGGAACGGGCCGAGGAACACGGTGATGACCGTGGTGGAGAACGCCGACATCGCCCAGTCGTAGAAGTACCAGCCGGTCCGTTCCCGGCGGGTGCTGGGCGGCGGCGCGCTGGTCACGGGGACGGAGACGGTTTCGGCCATCGGTGGTCCTTCGACGGTGCTCGGGCGGCGGGTCCGGTCCGACCTAGGGGGTTCGGTCGGCGGGCCAGTGACCGCGGCTGAGGTACGTGTCGCGCAGCACGTCCACGCGATCGGTCATGATGCCATCCACACCGAGGTCGAGTAACTCGTGCATCTCGGTGGATTCGTCGATCGTCCAGACATGTACCTGAAGTCCCAGGCTGTGGGCGTAGCGGACGAACCGTCGGTCGACCACCGGGATCCGCCCGTAGCGGACCGGCACCTGGGCGGCGACCACCGACGGGGGCAGCACCAGCCGTCTGCCGGTCAACGAGGCCAGCCGCAGTCGGGCCACCCCGCGCATGCCGAGCGAGGTCGCCACCGTCGGCCCGGCCAGGGCCCGCAGCCGGGTGAGTCGGGCGTCGCTGAACGAGGCGAGCAGCACCCGGTCCTGCGCGGCGGTACGGCGTACGGAGGCGAGCGTCGGCTCGATGCCGCCGTCGGCCTTCACGTCGATGTTGAACCGGACCTGCGGCCAGCTGCCGAGCACGTCGTCCAGTCGCGGTACGGCAGCCGCCCCGCCGATCCGTACGCTGGTCAGGTCGGCCCAGGTCAGGGTGGAGATGCGGCCGCGTTCACCGGTGAGCCGCTCCAGGGTCGAGTCGTGGAAGACCACGGCCACCCCGTCCGAGGTGCCGTGTACGTCCGTCTCGACGTACCGGTAGCCGAGTTCGATCGCGCGGCTGAACGCCTCGGCGGTGTTCTCGTCGCCCTCGGCCGCCCCGCCCCGGTGCGCGAAGGCCAGCGGCGTCGGTGCGTCCAGGTAGGCGAACTGCGCTCTCACGCAGCGCAGTATGCCGGCCGGAGGTGACCGTCGGGTGTCCGGTGGACGAGAAGAAGCTGGCCGGGGTCCCGGGGTGGGGCGTGCTCGACAACCCCCGGACCGGTAACTACCCTACTGACTATGACTCCTTACGCACTGGATCCGGTGGCCTGGCAGGAGAGTTGGGACCGTCAGCAGGAGGCGTACCTGCCCGACCGGGAGGAACGCTTCGCCGCGCTGCTCGACACCGTTGCCGCGACCGCGGACGGGCCCGCACCGGCGGTACTCGACCTGGCCGGCGGCACCGGCAGCATCTCGCTGCGGGTGCTGCGCCGGTTCCCGTACGCGACCACGACGCTGCTCGACGTGGACCCGGTCCTGATGACGATCGCCCGGGAGTCCCTGGACCAGCGGTCCACCGTGGTCGCCGCCGACCTGCGTTCCCCGGACTGGGCGACCGGCCTGCCCCGCCAGGAGTACGACGCCGTGCTGACCGCGACCGCGCTGCACTGGCTGCCCCGGGAGCGTCTCGGCGCGCTCTACGCCGAGATCCGGCAGGTGCTGCGCCCCGGCGGAGTCTTCGTCAACGTCGACACGATGCCCGACGACGGCCTGGCGGACCTGACGATCAGGCTCGGTGACCTGGCCCGGGCCCGCCGTCAGGCGCGCTACGCGGCCGGCGCGGTGCTGTCGTGGGAGGCGTGGTGGGAGCACGTGGCGAGGGATCCGGTGCTGGGGCCGTTGCTCGAACAGCGGCGCGAGGTGTTCGCCGACCGGCATGCCACGGAGTGGACCCCGCCGATGTCGTGGCACCTCGACGCGCTGCGCGCGGCCGGGTTCACCCAGACCGGCCTGGTCTGGCGGGGTGCCAGGGACGCGGCCGTGGCCGGGGTCCGCTGAGTCCACGGACCCTCGTGCCGCTGCCGGTGGCCCGCACGGGTGCGGTCAACGCGCCGACGGGAACCGGGTGTCGGTTCACGCCGTCGAACGGTTCGTGAGGATCGTTCGAGTCGGCCCGCGCCCGGCGCCCGCCGTCACCGTGTCGCTCGTGCTCGTGGCGGTGCTCGCCGGGTGCGGCTCGGGCGGTGCGGGTGTGTCGCCGTACCCGACCCCGACGGCACCGGTTGTCGTCCCGGCGAACTGCCCGGTGCCGGTGAACGGGTCCGCGTTGCCGGGGCTGACGTTCGAGCCGGGTCCGGCGGGCAACGTCCCGGCGGACTTCGTCGCGGTCGCCGCACTGCGCTGCACCGTCGTCACCCCGGAACCTGCGGGCCCGACCGTGGTACGGGAGGAGCGCATCGACGGCCCCGGACTCGACGGGCTCCTCACCGCCCTGGCCACTCCCTGGGCGACGCAGCGGGCCGAGGTGTGCCTGCTGGCGTTGCGGGTGTCCCCGTACGTTGCTCTCGTCGCCGCCGACGGCACCGCGATCCGCCCGGCGCTGCCCCTGGACGGGTGCGGTCAGCCGCAGGTCGGGGTGGTCGAGGCGATCTCCGGTCTGCCGTGGCGGACGGTCCGGGAGAAGCAACGGTGAGCGCGGCCGGGTGACGCCCGGGTCAGCCCGCCTGCGTCCCCCAGAAGCGGGCCAGGGCGCTGGTCGCCGGATCGTCGGAGGCGGCGAGCGCGGTCCACGGGTCTTCCCCCGGTGCCACCTCCTCGGCCGCGTAACCGGCCAGTTCCGTGGGCTCCGGTGCGCCGGTCCACGCGGTTGCCGGGTCCGGTGCCGTGTCGGCGTCGCCCAGGGCGGTCGGGTCTGCCCAGGGGAAGCCGTCGACCGGTTCCGGTACGGCCCCGGCGTCGAACGCCTCCGGGAACACCGGCTGCGGCCAGGAGTCGGTGTCGCCGTACGGGTCGAGGTCGGGGTCGGCGCCCACCGGCGCCCCGGCGGCTCCGAAGCCGACCCGGGCGTCACCGTCGACCGGCGACTGCGGTCCGGTGTCGGCATCCGCCGGCCCCAGTCCCGCGTCGGCGTCCGGGGCGTCGTCAGCGGACCCGAACCCCGTGACGGCGTTGTCGTCGGCGGACCCGAACCCGCTGTCGTAGTCCTGGGAACCGGATCCGGTGTCGGGGTCGGCGGGGCCGAATCCGGTCTCGGCCGGGTAGTCGGTGTCGGCGGTGAAGGGCTCGTCGCCGTACCCGATCGGCCCGGTGTCCGACGCGGTGCCGTCGAGGTCCTCCTCACCGGCCCCGCCGCCGCCGGTGTGGTCGTCGGCCGGGCCGAACCCCTCGATCGGGTAGCCGTCGGCGGCGGCGAAGTCCGTCGACCCGGCCGGCTCCCCGCCGGGCTCGGCCCCGAAGTCCGGCCCGTCGTCGATCCACCCTTCCCAGTGGTCGCCCATCCTGGTCACCCCCGCCCGTCGGTGGCCGGCACCGGCGACAACATCCGGGTCCGGGAAAGTACCTCGTCAACCTGCTTGATCCGGGCCCGCAGCGTCTCCCGTTCGGCCTGCAACACGGTACGACGCCTGGCCCGGGTCGACTTGTCCTCGGCCATCGCCTTGTCGATCTCCGCGATGTGCGCGTCGAGTTCCCGCAGCCGCCGTTCGATCGCATCGTCGAGGGCGAGGGTCAGCGCGTACTGCAGGTCGGTGAACCGGTGGGTGACCTCGTCGGAGAGTGCGGCGCGGGCCTCGGCGAGCACCTCCCGCAGCCACACCCGGGCCTGCTGCCGGTCAGACTGCACCCGCCGCCGGTAGAGGATGAACGCCCCCGCGGCCAGGCCGAGCCCGAGACCGGCGAACGGCACCAGCAGGCCGCCGCCGATGAGGGTCCCGGCGCCCAGGGCCGAGGCACCGGCCATCGCCCCCCGCCCGGCCATGAACGCCATCCCACCGGCCGACATAGCGATCATGACGTTGTCGGCGCCGCCGCCGTCGCGCCGGGGCTTGCTGGCCAGCGCGTGCCGCAGGGTGGCGTTGAGCCGGCGCAGCACGAACTGCAACTCGTGCGGCGCGAACACCTGCGCCAGGGCCCGCTCGGCGACCTTGGCGAACCGGGACTCCAGGTCCCGTGACAGGCGTACGGACAGCGCCTGGAGGGACTCATCGACCTTCCCCGGCAGGTTCTTGATCTCCTCACCCCTTCCGTTGTCGATGGTGTTGAGCAGTTCCTCCTGCAACGCACCCAGGTAGCCGCGCAGCAGGCCGGTCACCTCGACCCGGGCCCGCTGGGTTTCGGTGCTCAGCGCCAGCGACCACTGCCGTGACTCGGTGCGTTTGCGGGCGGCCAGGGCGGCTCGTTCGTCCTTGGCCCGGGTCACGTCCGCCGGTTCGGGGTCGGTGGCGCTGAGCCGGGCGCCGATGCCGAGGTCCAGCCGGACCAGTTCACTGCGGACCGTACGGAGTGCGTTCGCCCGGTCCAGCAGGTGTCTCTTGCCGGCCAGGTCGACCAGGGCGTGTTGCAGTTCGCCGATCCGGGATTCGCGCAGCAGTTCGGTGGCCGCCTCCGGTGGCAGGGTCAGGGCGAGTTCGGCAAGCCGGGCGGAGACGGGAAACCAGGCGGCGGCACCGAACCGGGCGGCGTGTGCCTGCAACTGGGCCCGGTTGTCCGCCCAGATGGTCCGCCAACCCGGGTACGCGTCGGTTTTCGTCAACGCGAACACCACCAGGTTGA
This sequence comes from Micromonospora sp. NPDC004704, assembly GCF_053601675.1. Classification (NCBI taxonomy): domain Bacteria; kingdom Bacillati; phylum Actinomycetota; class Actinomycetes; order Micromonosporales; family Micromonosporaceae; genus Micromonospora; species Micromonospora sp. NPDC004704. The sequence goes on from NZ_JBSGCD010000001.1 coordinate 421,480, forward strand.
CCCGTTTGCTGGCCTCGATGAGGAAGTCGAGTTCGGGTTTGCCGAACGGGGCGGAGGCGTCCACGACGAACAGCAGCGCGGTGGCCCGTTCGACCGCGTCCAGGGCGATCTCGGCGTGGACCGGGTCCAGCCCCCCGGTGCCTGGGGTGTCGACCAGACTCAGGTGCTCCAGCAGCGGCGCCGGGTGCCGTACCTCGATCCGCCGGGGCGGGCGTGTCCCGTCCGGCAGGATCCCGCCCGCGGTGCCCCAGTTGCGCAGATCGGCCAGGCCGAGTTCGACCGGTTCCGTACGACCGGGCAGGAAGGCTCGGGCACCCGCGTCGGCCGCCGGCACGAACTCCAGGTAGGTGCTGGTCGCCACCGCCACGTCGACCGGCGACAGACCGGTCGCCCCGATGAGCGCGTTGACCAGTGAACTCTTGCCGCGTTTCGTTTCACCGACGACGACGACGATCGCCGGCCGGGTCACCTCCCGGCGCAGGGCGGTGTCGACCTCGGCGGCCGCGTCCGGGTCGGCTTTGCGCAGGTACGCGAGCGACGTCTGCACCGCCCCGGCCAGCAGCTTGCCCAGCGCCTCCGGTTTTGCCTCCGCCGCCGCCGTCACCGTGCCCGCCCTTCGTAGCCGACCGCGGGAGGTACGGGCTGTGGTGGCGTACCGGCGCGGATCCGTTGCGAGAGTAGATAGAAACCCCGGTGTACGACCAGCGCCACCCGGGACTGGGCCGGGCCGGATCCGGCGACCGCGTACACCCGCCACCGGGTCGCGGCCGCGAGCGCCGCCTCGGCCAACTCCGGTGCCCCGGCGCCGGGGCGGTCGAGGATCCACTCCGGATCGGTGGACAGCGCCAGCCGGTTCAGCTCCCGCTCCATCGGTTCGGGCAGCTCGACCGTGCCGGTCCCGACGAGCTGGGCGACCTCCAGCAGCCGCAGCCGGTGGTAGTCGGGCTGTTGCAGGACCCGTTCGATGCCGTCGCGGAGCAGTTCCCGGTCGGCGGCCGAGGTGGCGTGGCTGGCGATCTTCTCCAGCGCGGACAGCGCCCAGCCGGCCTTGATTGCGTCGGTACGCCACCGGAACGCCTGGTCGAGGGTGTAACGCAGGCGCGGCAGGCCGGACGCCCGGAACAGGGCCCGGACCAGGTCACCGCTGGCCAGGTCCGGTACGGCGGCGAGCTGGGCGAGGGCGAACCCGATGCCGTACAGGTCCAGCAGCCGCAGCAGCCGCTCCCGTTGCGCCCGTGGCACGGCGCAGTCGCGGGTGGTGAACAGGTCGACCGAGGCGAGCAGGATGAGCCGTTCGGTCGCGGGCAGCCGCGACAGCGTACGCAGGGCCTCGCAGTCGGCGGCGGTCAGCCGCCCGGCTTCGGTGGTCTCGGCCAGCAGTCCCACCACCGGGACCACGTCGGACACCACCCGGCGCAGCACCCGGGCCTGGTCGGCGGCGAGCGGCCCGGCGACCGGCCACGGGTCACCGGTCCCGCCGACGAGTTTGTCCACCTTGTTGAACAGGCCGAGGGAGTTGATCGGGTTGCTGGCCAGCCGGGCCGAGACCGAACGGAACGCGGCCAGGGCCCGCACGTCGTCGTCGCGTACGGCCTGGGTGAACACGTAGACGATCGCCTCGGCGCCGGAGATCGCCCCGGTCGAGTCGTCGTCGATGTCGTCGTCGAAGGGGGCGGCGTCGGTGTGCAGGAACCGGTTGGCCCCGTCGCTGACGGAGGTGTTCGTCGAGGCCAGACCGGGGGTGTCGACCACGGTCAGGTCCCGCAGGTGGTCGCTGGTCAGCGTCACGTCGACGTAACCGATCTCGGCGCGCGGCACCCCGAGCCGGGACGGGATCATGCCGGTTTCGTCCAACGGCAGGCTGGTACGGGAGCCGTCGCGGCGGACCACGTCGACCCGGTCGGCGGTGCCGTAGCGGAACTGGGTGACGACCCTGGTGCACTCACCGACCTCGGTCGGCGCGACCCGGCGGCCGATGAGCGCGTTGACAAGTGTCGACTTTCCGGCTTTGAGCCGGCCGGCGATCGCCACCCGCAGCGGTTCGTCGAGCCGCCGCCGTACGCCGAACACCTGTCCCTGCAGGGAAACACCGAGCCGGGGCCCCACCTCGTCGCAGAGCGCGGCGACGCGGGCACCGAGCGGACCTGACCCCATGACTCGTCAGCCGGCGGTACGGTCGGCGACAATGGCATGGTCACGGCGGTCTTGCTCGCTCATATCGTTGGACGTCCCTCCGACGCGGCGACAGGGCGGGGCGCCCCTGCCGGACCCACACTACGAATATCCTGCCGGCGCAGGATCCCATGTTCGTGCCACCGCCCCCTGCGGTGGTGGCCGCGAGCCCTGGCGGGGAGGACCCAGTGCGGCACGCACTCGGCGGCGTACCCGACGGCCGTGTCCACGGACACGAGCCGGTCGACCCATCCGCGCGCGCCCTGCTCGACCGGGCGGCGGCGTTGCTGACCGCACCGGGCCTGGTGGTGGTCCACGGTGGCCCCGGCAGTGGGCGCAGCACCGTGCTGTCCCGCCTCGGTGCGGCGTTCCACGGGCCGGTGTGGCGCGGCGGCGGCCTGGCCACCCTGCGGTCGGTGCCGGCGTTCGCGCTCAGTCACGCACTGCGGGTGCGGCTGCCGACCGGGGACCCGGCGCTGCTGGCCGAGGCGGTCCGGTCCCGGGTACGCGGCGGGTTGCTGCTCCTCGACGACCTGCAGTGGGCCGACCCGGCGACCCTTGCCGCCGTGGTGCCGCTGGCGGTGCACTGCCGGGTGGTGGTGGCGTTGCGTACCCCGCACCGGTTGCCGGCGACGGCGGTGACCGCGTTGCGTGAGACGGCTGCCGGGTGGTTGGCCGTACCGCCGATGGACGCGGTCACGGCGGCGGACCTGGTCCGGTCCACCGCGCCCGGTCTGGATCCGGTGACGGTCACCGACGTGGTCCGCCGGGCCGGTGGGGCACCGCTGGCGGTGACGGTACTGGCCCGGCAGGCGGCCGGCACCCGGCCCGGTGCCGGTCCGGCCGCCGAGGTCGACCAGATCGGGTACGTCGTGGCGACCGCGTTGGCCGACCTGACCCGTCCGGCCCGTACGGCGTTGGCCGCGCTCGGCCTGCTGGGCCGCCCGGCGTCCGTCACGCTGCTCGGCGCGGGTGTCGACGAACTCCTCACCGCCGCCCTGGTCACCGACCTCGGGGACGGGACCGTCGCCCCGGTGTCGGCGTACCTGGCGGAGGTCGCGGCCGGGATGCTCGACCCCGACGGGCGGGCGGCGTTGCACCGGCGGCTGGCGGACCTGGTTCCGGCCGGTGAGTCGGCCCGGCACCTGGCCGCGGCGGGGCACGGCGCCGCCGCGTACGCCAGGGCGGTCACCGCGGCCGGGGACGCGGCCACCGCCGGGGAGCGGGCGGACCTGCTGTTGTTCGCGTGTGCCCTGCCGGACGTCCACCCGGATCCGGCGGTACGGATGGACGCCGCCCGTGCCGCGCTGGCCTGCGGCCGTCCCCGGGCCGCCGTCCGGGTCCTGACCACCGCCGCCCCGCTGGGTGTGGCCGCGTCGGTGTTGCGGGCCGAGGCGCTGGTGCAGGTCGGTGACCTGCCGGGGGCGCGGGCGGCGGCGGCACCGGTGCCCGACTCGGCCGCCCCGGATCTCGTCGCCGCCCGTGACCGGGTCCTGCTCCTGGCCCGGCTCGGTGACGACCCCGCCTCGGCGGTCGAGGCGCTGTCCGGGGTCCTTGCCCGGCACGGGGCACGGCCGTCGCATCCCGGTCTGCGGGCGGCGTGCGCGGCGGTGCTGGCCGCGTCCCGGACCCCCGGGTGGGAGGAGTCGTTGCGCGACGCGGTCGACGTGGCGTCGGCCGCCGGTGACGTGCTCGCCGCGAGGTGGAGTGCCTGGTTGCTGGTGGAGACGCTGCTCGCCGACGCCCGGTTGGTCGAGGCCGAGCGGGCCGCCGCGGCGGCGGCCGCCGGGTGCGCGTCCGACCTCGCCTACAGCTGGCAGACCCGGTTCCTGACCGCGTCGCTGTGGTCCGCGGCGTTGCGCCGGACCGGGACGGACCCGGACGAGGTGCTGCGCCGCGCCGGTGACCTGACCGAGCGCACCCTGCCGACCCTGGCCCGGGTGTACGCGGTGGCGGCGGCGAGCCTGGTCGAGGCCGACGGTGGGCTGCTGGCCCCGGCCCGGGCGCGGCTGGCCGCGATGGCGGCACCGACGGGCGGTCTGCTGGACTGGGTCGGCCGGGAGGCTGCCTGGCTCGACGGGCAACCGGAACGCGCGGTCGCGGATGCCGCCGTGTCCGGTTCGCCGTTGCTCGACGGGCTGCGCCGGATCACCGGCCGCTGGGCGGCGCACGACGCCGCCGTCGACCGCACCCCGGTCCCGGTGCCACCGGCGACGCTGCCGGTGGTGGACCAGACCCTGACCGCCTGGGACCGAGCGACGCACGATCCAACCGGGTTCACCCGGGCCGCCGCCGGGTGGCGCGACGTGGTGGTCCGGGAGGAGGTGCGGTGCCTGTTGGCGCACGGTCTGCATGATCCGGATCCGGGGCGGGCGGTGCCGGCGCTGCTGGAGGCCGAGCGGTTGGCGACCGACGCGGGCCTGGTGGTCCTGCTGGGGCGTACCCGGCGGGCGTTGCGGCGGCACTCGGTGCGCCGCGACAGCCGGGGACCGCGTGCGGGCAACGCACTTACCGACCGGGAACGTGAGGTCCTGCGTCTGGTTGCCGCGGGTGAGCCGACGCGTCGGGTCGCGGGCCAGTTGGGGGTGTCGACCGAGACGGTGGAGACGCACATCCGATCCGGTATGCGCAAGCTCGGGGCGCGTACGCGTACGGAGGCGGCGGCGTTGGTGCTGACCGGGGCGGTCGAGGTGCCGGCCCCGCGTGCCGGTGGTGCGGCCCGTCCGGTGTCGGAGGTGGGCCGGTGAGCGGGACGGATTCGCCGCGCTACGTGGTGTCCTCGGCGGTCGACGCCACGGCGGTACTGCGTCGGCTCGCCCGGGCGGGCTGGTCGACCCGGGAGGGTTTCGCGCTGCCGGAGGGCGGGTGGGACCTGACGGCGGCACGGGTGCTGTTGTTCGGGCGGGTGCCGGATCTGGAGACGGCGCGTCTGGTGGTGCTCGCCGCCGCCCGGGGCGCGGGTGTGGTGGCGATCGTCGAGGCGGGCGGTGACGTCGGCCGGGCCCTGCTGGCCGACCTGGACCGGCTCGGTGAGGTGTTCCGGACCCCGGACGGTGGCCCGGAGGCCGATTCCCCGGCGGCGGCGGTGCAGCTCATTCCGGAGCAGCGGGCCCTGCTGGAGCGTCTGGCGAACGGGGAGACGATCGCGGCCGCGGCGGCGGAGTTCCTGTCGCTGCGTACGGCGAACCGGCGCATCGCGCAGGCCCGGGAGGTGCTCGGCGTACGGAGCACCCGTGAGGCGGTGCTGGCGTACCTGCGCCAACGCCGCCCCGAGTAGCCGGGCGCGCTCCTACACCGGGGGTGGGTCGGAGCGTCGGTGTACTCGGGTGGTCTCGGTGGGGCGGGTCGGGTCGCGGTGGCGGGGGCCGTCGGGTTCGTCGGGGCGCAGCGGCACCAGGGTGGTGGTGAGCGCGTCGATGATCCGGTCCGTGGCCCGCCTGGCCGCTCCGGATACGGTCGGGTCGAGCCCGTCCAGGTCGACGGGTTCGCCGAAGTGCACCCGGATCACCGGGCGGCGTACGAGTGCCCGGCCGACCGCGCGCAGCAGCCCCTTCGGGGTGCCGTACGGCAGCACCTCGTGGGCGCCCCACTGCGCGACGGGTACGACAACCGAGCCGCTGGCGAAGGCGAGCCGGGCGGCTCCGGTCTTGCCCCGTTCGGGCCACATACCGGGGTCGAGCCCCATCCGTCCCTCCGGGTAGAGCAGCACCACGGATCCGTCGGTGACGGCGCCGGTGGCGGTGTGCAGGGCCTGGCCGACCTCGGCGGTGCGCCGGTCGACCCGGATGTGACCGCTGCGGCGCATGACCGTGCCGACGACCGGGGTGCGGAACAGGCCGCCGGTGGCCATGATCCGGGGTGCGATCCGGCGGACCTGGCAGGCGGCGGTGAGCACCACCGGGTCGAACGGGCTGATGTGGTTGGCGGCGAGGATCAGTGGCCCGTGCCGTAGCTGCTCGGGTACGTCGCCGGTGACCCGCAGCCGGGCGACCACGGCGACCAGCGCCCGGGCCACCATCTGCAGGAATCGCCAGAGTCGGGGGGCCCGCCAGCGGGGATCGGTCGCGGTGTCCATCAGCCGCCGATCCTCGCACAGTCGGGGCGCGCGGGGTTGCGGCTACCGGTTGCGGGCGGTGCGGGGGAGTGTGGTCGAGCGCACGCCGGCATCCCCCGCCCTCATCTACGACGGTCGGTAGTATTTACTACAGGCCGTCGTAGAACCTGGGGGGTTCCCGTGGACGCGTTGGACGTCGCCCGCTGGCAGTTCGGTGTCACCACCGTCTACCACTTCCTGTTCGTGCCGCTGACCATCGGGCTGTCGCTGCTCGTCGCGATCCTGCAGACCCTCTGGTACCGCACCGGCAACGAGCGCTACCTCAAACTCACCAAGTTCTACGGCAAGCTCTTCCTGATCAACTTCGCGATGGGGGTCGTCACCGGCATCGTGCAGGAGTTCCAGTTCGGCATGAACTGGAGCGACTACTCCCGCTTCGTCGGTGACGTCTTCGGCGCCCCCCTGGCGATCGAGGCACTGCTCGCCTTCTTCCTCGAATCCACCTTCCTCGGCCTGTGGATCTTCGGGTGGGACCGCCTGCCCCGGCGGATCCACCTCGCCACCATCTGGGCCGCCGCGATCGGCTCCACTCTCAGCGCCTACTTCATCCTCGCCGCGAACTCCTGGATGCAGCACCCGGTCGGCTACCGGATCAACCCCGACACCGGGCGCGCCGAACTCACCGACATCTGGGCCGTACTGACCAACAAGGTCACCCTGGCCACGTTCCCGCACACCCTCGCCGGGTGCTTCCTCGTCGCCGGCGCCCTGATGGTCTCGGTCGCCCTCTGGCACCTCATGCGCCACCGGGACACCGGGGCACCCGACGACGAAGCCACGACCGCCGACGAGGCCACGACCGCCGACCCCGCCGCCACCCCGCAAGCGCCCGTGCACCGGATCCGCCGGTGGCGCAACCGGCCATCCGCCGCGACCCTTCCGGCACACTCCGCGACCGACACCAGCGCGTTCCGGTTCGCCGCCAAGTTCGGTGCCATCGTCACCCTGGTCGCCGCCGTCGGCGTCCTGATCAGCGGCGACTTCCAAGGCAAGATCATGACCGATGTGCAGCCGATGAAAATGGCCGCCGCGGAGGGGCTCTACCACACCGAACAACCCGCCGCGTTCTCCGTACTGACCATCGGCAGCCTCGACGGCACCCGCGAGCTGTACGCCCTCAAGATCCCGTACCTGCTCAGCTTCCTCGGCACCGGCGACCCCCACGGGCAGGTCCAGGGCATCAACGACCTGCAGGCCCAGTACGTCTCCGAGTACGGCCCCGGCAGCTACACCCCGGTCATCCCGATCACCTACTGGAGCTTCCGATTCATGATCGCCTTCGGGATGGCGGCCGCCGCCATCGCCCTGTGGGCGCTCTGGGCCACCCGCCGCGGCCGTACCCCCACCTCCCGGTGGCTGCTGCGGGCCGCGATCATCATGCCGATCCTGCCCCTGGCCGCGAACTGCTTCGGCTGGATCTTCACCGAGATGGGCCGCCAACCCTGGGTCGTCTTCGGGGAGATGCTCACCCGCGACGGCGTCTCCCGCAGCGTCTCGATGACCGAGGTCGTCACCTCCTTCACCACCTTCACCCTGATCTACGCCACCCTCGCCGTGATCGAGGTCCGGCTCCTGCTCCGCTACGCCCGCGCCGGACTACCCGACCTCACCCCACCACCCGAACCCGACGACGACACCGCCGACGAAGACCGGCCCCTCGCCTTCGCCTACTGAACCCGGAGCCCACAGTGGACCTCACCACCGTCTGGTTTCTGCTCATCGCCGTCCTGTTCACCGGGTACTTCATCCTCGAAGGCTTCGACTTCGGCGTCGGCGCACTGCTACCCGTACTCGGCCGCGACGACCGCGAACGCCGCGTACTGATCAACACCATCGGACCCGTCTGGGACGGCAACGAGGTCTGGCTGATCACCGCCGCCGGCGCGCTCTTCGCCGCCTTCCCCGAGTGGTACGCCACCCTCCTGTCCGGGTTCTACCTGCCGTTCCTGCTCATCCTCGTCGCCCTCATCGGCCGCGGCGTCGCGTTCGAGTACCGCCACAAGCGCCCCGACGCCCCCTGGAAACGACGCTGGGACGCCGTCATCACCGCCGGGTCCGTCATCCCCGCCGTCGGCTGGGGCATCATCTTCGCCAACATCGTCCGAGGCGTACCCCTGGACGCCAACCACGACTACACCGGCGGCCTCACCGACCTGCTCAACCCGTACGCCCTGCTCGGCGGCGCGACCACCGCGGCCCTGTTCCTCACCCACGGCGCCGTCTTCCTCGCCCTCAAGACCAACGGCGACATCCGCACCCGCGCCGGTGACCTCGCCGCCCGGATGACCCCGGCCGCGCTCGCCCTCACCGCCACCTTCCTCACCTGGACCCTGGTCCAACGACACAACCCCACCGCCGTCGCCCTCGCCGTCGCGGCGGCCCTCGCCCTCACCGGCGCGTTCGCCGCCACCCTCGTACGCCGTGAAGGCTGGGCCTTCGCCGGCACCGCCACCGCGATCGGCCTGGCCGTGGCGACCCTGTTCGCCGCCCTCCACCCGAACGTGCTGCCCTCCACCACCGACCCCGCCGGCACCCTGACCGTGCTCAACGCCGCATCCAACCCCTACACCCTCAAGATCATGACCTGGGTGGCGGTCATCTTCACCCCGGTCGTCCTCGCCTACCAGGGGTGGACGTACTGGGTGTTCCGCCGCCGGATCAGCGTCGCCAACATCCCGCACTGACCGCCCGACACCGACAAAACGCCCCCGGAATCTCCGATTCCGGGGGCGCACCGTACGCGTCGCTGCTCAGCCGACGTCGCGCAACTCCGCCAACCGGGCCTCGATCTCGGCCAGCTCCGCCCGCAGCTTCTCCGCCTGCTGCTCGGCCTCACTGCGCTCCACCGACATGATCTGCTCCACCGCCTCGTGGACCCCCGGCACGTCGATCAACGACACCATCTTCAACGCCTCGACCGGCTTGATCACGTACGGCTTCGCCAGCGCCTTGGTGCCCTGCGTCGCCGCCAACGTCCACTCCCCGTCGGCGTACGCGAGCGTCACCGTCAACCCCGCCGGGCCCTTCGGCCGGGCCGGCTTCGCCACCGCCCGCCGCGCCGGCTTCGCGTCCGCCTCCACCGGCGCCGCCACAGAACTGTCCACCGCGGTCACAGCAACCTCCTCGCGTGGCGCCGGCACCGGCGACCTGACAACCATGAACTCCGGCTCCGGAACACTCTCCACCGGCTCCGCCGCCTCCGCCTTCGGCTCGGCCCGGCGACCCGTCGCCCCGCGCGGCGGAATGCTCAGGTCGGTGGGGGAGAAGGGCAGCTCGTCGCGACCGAACCGCACCACCACCCACTCGTCCGACGTCGCCGGATCGGTCAACTCCACCACCTGACCGATCTGCCCGGCGATCTGCCCCGCCGCCTCGGTGAACATCACCTTCGGCTTGCGACCACCGGCCAACGTGTCCCGGATGCTCTGCAACTCCTCGGTGGACAACCCTCGGACAGCGGTATGCGCGGCAGCCATCAGATCCTTCTTCCGTACACCTGTTTGATTTCCTGCCTTCCTACCAGCCCGATCCGACAACGTCGAACCGACCCCACCCCACGGACACTCACCGGTCCACCCGCGACGCCAACACCCGCAGCGCCCGATCCGCGTGCCCGTTCATGTCCAACTCACCCCGGATCACCTCGACCACCCGACGATCCGTGCCGATCACGAACGTCATCCGCCGGGTCCCCAACGACCCCGGAGCCAACCGCCGACGCACCCCGAACCGTGCCGCCACCACCCCGTCGACATCCGACAACAACGGATAGTCGAACCCGTGCAGGTCCGCGAACTCCCGCTGCCGATCCATCGAATCGCGGCTGATCCCCACCCGGTGCGCACCCACGCGCGTGAACTCCACACCCAGATCCCGGAAATGGCAACTCTGCGCCGTACAACCCCGACTCAACGCCGCCGGATAGAAGAACACCACCACCGGACCGGTGGCCAGGAAGTCCGACAACCGCCGGGGTGTACCCGTCTCGTCCGGCAACACGAAATCATCGACCAGATCACCAACCCGCAGACCCTCGGCCACCCGTCCACCTCCCGCGACACCGCACCGCCCGGCGGAACACCCGACAGTGCGCGAAGCGTACGCCGTGCGCCACGTCACCACGATCACCCCGCACCGGCGCGCTAACCTCACCCCACACGCAGGGAGGTCACGATGAACCCGGTAACAGTGGTCACCGGCGGCGGACGCGGGATCGGCGCCGCCACCGTACGACAACTCGCCCGCGCCGGACACCACATCGCCCTCTGCTACCGCGCCGACGCCGACGCCGCAGCCGCCGTCCTGCGCGACGTCCACGAAGCCGGCGTACGCGGCATCGCCGTCCAGGCCGACACCACCGAACCCGAACAGGTCGCCCACCTCTTCGACGCCGCCACCGCACTCGGCGACATCACCGGCCTGGTCAACAACGCCGGCGTCACCAGCCAGGTCGGCCCGTTCGTCGACCTCACCCTGACCGACCTTCGCCGCGTCGTCGACGTCAACCTGATCGGCTACATCCTCTGCGCCCAGCAGGCCGCCCGCCGGATGAACGCCGGAGCGGCGATCGTCAACGTCTCCTCCGCCGCAGCGACCCTCGGCAGCCCCGGCGAATACATCCACTACGCCGCCGTCAAAGCCGCCACCGACACCCTCACCATCGGACTGGCCAAGGAACTCGGCCCCCGCCAGATCCGGGTCAACACCGTCTCACCCGGCACCATCTGGACCGACCTGCACACCATCTCCGGCGTACCCGACCGACCCGCCCGGATCGCCGAACGGGTCCCACTCGGCCGCGCCGGCCAGGCCGACGAAATCGCCGCCGCCATCGTCTGGCTGCTCAGCCACGCCGCCTCCTACACCACCGGGGCGACCCTCAGAGTCGCCGGCGGCCTCTGAACCAGCCCTTGTGACGCGGGCGTGTCGGCGCTCCTCACGCGCTGCTAAGCCCTCGGCGAGGCGAGCACCCGCCACAGGCCCGACACGGCCAGCAGGGACGCCGCACCCGCCGCACCGACGACCAGGCCGGGCGCCGACACCTCGCCCAACGCCCCGCCGGCGGCCGCGAACAACCCCTGCAACGTCATCGTCCCGGTCACCGCCAACCCGAAAGCCTGACCCCGGTACGCCTCCGGCAACACCTCCAGAAAACGCCGAGCCAACCCCAACTGGTACGCGACCCCGAACCCGGACACAGCCAGCAGCATCGCCGCAGGCACCGGCCCGGGCGAGACCACGAACCCGAGCAGCGGCGCGCCGAGCAGCAGAGCCAGCGGCCCGGCGAGCCGTTCCCTTCGTTCCGGGGTGACCAGCCGGCCGATCACGAGGTCACCGGCGAGCATGCCGAGCGCCACGGCGGTGAACAGCAGCCCGGCCGAGGCCGGCACACCGATCTCGACGGCGTACGGAACCAGCACGCCCTCGGCGCCTACCACGATCGCCGGCGGCAGCCACTGCGCCAGCAGCAACGAACGGATCGCCGGCCGGCGCAACAGCTCGCGATTGACCCGCCAGGTCTGCCGTACCGCGTAACCCCCGGCCGTGCCACGACCCGGCCGCCCGGCCAGCCGCAGGCGCAGCAGCACGGCGGACAGCAGACAGCTCGCCACGGTCATCCAGAGCGCGCCGTACGGGCCGAGCCCCGCGATCAGCATCCCGCCCACGGCGAAGCCGAACACCTGCGTGCCACCGGCAGCCATGGAGAACACGGCCCGGCCGAGCACGTACCGGTCGCCGTCGAGCAGTTCCGGCAGCAACGCGCTGCGCGCCGCGGACGCGACCGCGCCGGGGATGCCGGTCACGAACACCAGCACCAGCATCGCGGTGGGGGAGAGCAGCCCGGCGGCGAGCACAGCGGCGACCACGGCGCGAACCACGTCGTAGCCGACCATCACCGCCCGCGGCGGCCACCGGTCGGCGTACGCCAGCAGCAACGTCCCACCCAGGGCGTACGGCAGGAAACCGGCGACGTACGCCAGCGCCGCCAGCATCGACGAGCCGGTCCAGGCGTACACGGTCACCGAGAGGGCGAGCATCTTCACCGTCTCGCCGCCGAGGAAGAGCGTGTAACCGGCGAACAGCACACGGAACTGACCTACCGCGAACACCTCACGGTAGGTGGCCCGCACCGGCGCGACCCGGGGTGTCGGCATGCGGGTCAGTCTCGGTGCGCCCCGGGCGCAGACGTTAGGCTTTCGCGTGGAGGCGAAAGATGCTTGCCATCGAAATCGGGCCGGTCGACGTGGCGCACACCCGCTACGCGATCTCCCCGCTGGGTGAGGCGATGAACGCCCTGCGGGTCGCGGCGGGCAAGCAGCCGGCCGGGCCCCTGCGGCCCTGGGCGGAGCGCATCGCACCCCGGTACGAACGCCTGCTCGCCGAGACGCCTGCGGTCGGGGCACTGACAACACTGTTCCGCCGCGGCGCCTACAACGCCGACTTCATCCACCCTCCGCCGTCGGGGACCGGCGACGACTTCGCCGACGAACTCGCCACCGTCCGGGCGACCCCACTGCGCCAGGTTCGCACGGAGATCGCCCGCAACCTCGTCGGGCTGCGTACGCCGCCGCGCCACGTCCAGCAGATCCTGTCCGCCCCGGACGTACTCACCCGGCTCGCGGACGCGATCGAGGCGACCTGGCACACCCTGGTCGAGCCCGACTGGCCACGGCTGCGTACCGTCCTCGAGCGCGACCTGGTGCACCGCGCCGGACACCTCGCCATGTACGGCTGGGCCTCGGCGCTGTCCGACCTGGATTCCCGGGTGGGCTGGCGTTCCGAAGGTGCCGACGGTGTGATCGAGGTGCGCACCGGCCCCCGCAACGACTGGGAACGGCACCGACTCGACGGCAAGGGACTCCTGCTGATGCCGACCGTCTTCGGCACCCTCATCAGCTACGTCGAGCCACCCTGGCCCTACGCCCTGGTGTATCCGGCGCGTGGCGTCGCGAACCTCCTCGGGCCGCCGGCCCCGCAGGGCGGCGCGACGGCGCTGGCACGGCTGGTCGGCCCGCACCGCGCGCAGGTGCTGCGGGCCCTCGCAGTGCCGGCGACGACCACGCAACTGGTCCGCCAGCTGGGTCTCAGCCTGGGCGCAGTCGGCGGCCACCTGGCCGTCCTACGCGAATCCGGCCTGGTCACGCGGACCCGGACCGGCCGATCCGTACGCTACGAGCGCACCCCGCTGGGCGGAACCCTGGCCGGCGACTGAACGCGCCCACCATGTTCGCCCCGCAGGCCCCCCTCGACCCGGGCAACGCCGAACATCCCCTGGAGCGTCGGCGTCACCACGTCCGTTTCGTGTCCGGCTGACCGAAACGACGACAACCAGCCGTACGGCACGACCCATACCGAAGCCGACACGCGGACTGCGGCGGCACCCGGTCGGCGTTGGGCAACCCCGGTCCGACGTGGCACCATCACGCAGGTGACCAGCAGATCCGCCCCGGCGCAGCACCTGCTCGACCTCGCCCGGCTCCGTCGCGTCCGCGACCGGATCGACCGGGACTACGCCCAGCCGCTGGACGTCGAGGCCCTCGCGCGCGGTGTGAACATGTCGGCCGGTCACCTCAGCCGCGAATTCCGGCGCGCCTACGGCGAGTCCCCGTACGCCTATCTCATGACCCGGCGCATCGAGCGCGCGATGGCGCTCCTACGCCGCGGCGACCTCAGCGTCACCGAGGTCTGTTTCGCGGTCGGCTGCGCGTCGCTGGGCACCTTCAGCACCCGCTTCACCGAACTGGTCGGCGTGCCGCCCAGCACCTATCGCAGCCAGGCGCCACGCGCGACGGCGGGGATGCCGTCGTGCGTGGCGAAACAGGTGACCAGACCGATCAGGAATCGAGAAGCCCAGGTCACGCACCCACAGCTAGCGTGACTGCCATGGACATCACCATTCACGCGAGCTTCCTCCCGCACAACGACCCGGACGCCTCCCTGGCCTTCTACCGCGACACCCTCGGCTTCGAGGTCCGCAACGACGTCGGCTACGGCGGAATGCGATGGATCACGGTCGGCCCCGTCGACCAGCCCGGCACCTCCATCGTCCTGCACCCGCCGGCCGCCGACCCCGGCATCACCGACGACGAGCGCCGCACGATCACCGAGATGATGGCCAAGGGCACCTACGGCGGGATCCTCCTGGCCACCAAGGACCTCGACGCCACCTTCGAGCGGCTCCAGGCCAGCGACGCCGACGTCGTCCAGGAGCCGACCGAGCAGCCGTACGGCGTACGGGACTGCGCCGTACGCGATCACGCGGGCAACCTGATCCGCATCCAGCAACTGCGCTGAGGGCCTCCGGAACCCGCAGCGACAAGCCGGGCAGGAACGCGCAGCCGGCGCGGTGCCGACCGGTGCTGCCTGATGGCCAGGCCGGCGGGCGGCACCAGGGACGCCCGCCGGCCTGTCGAATCACACCCGTGTGACGCTGCCGTACAGCCGGTCCGACCGATTCGTCGCGGACGGCGGCTCCGACGTGGCGCCCGCAGCCGGCCACGCCGTACCGCTGGTTCGGCATCTCCCCACATCGCATCTAGGCTTGCGCGGGTGGACGGGATGTCGCCGGCGAGTTGACGCGCGACACCCGCTCTGACGCCCGGCTGGTCAGGCCGCGCGTTGCCGGGGCCCGGAGGCGCCACCTGCCGAGCGGCGCGGGGGATGGCTCGGTACTCGCGACCACCACGGATAACCGGACATACCGCCCGGATCGGGTCATCCAACAGGCGACGTCGACGGAGCCCGCCAGAGCGGGCCGCCCAACAGATGGAGACACATGAGCATGGCCACGAGGACGGGCACGCAGCCGCCCGCGCCACACGCCGCCGACAGCCACGACCTGATCCGCGTACACGGCGCGCGCGTGAACAACCTCAAGGACGTCAGCATCGAGATTCCGAAACGCCGACTGACGGTGTTCACCGGCGTCTCCGGCTCGGGCAAGAGCTCCCTGGTGTTCGGCACGATCGCCGCAGAATCACAGCGGATGATCAACGAAACCTACAGCGCCTTCCTGCAGGGCTTCATGCCAACGCTGGCCCGACCCGAGGTCGACGTACTCGACGGGCTCACCACCGCGATCATCGTCGACCAGCAGCGGATGGGAACCGACCCGCGCTCCACCGTCGGCACCGCCACCGACGCCAACGCGATGCTCCGCATCCTCTTCAGCCGACTCGGGCAACCACACATCGGCTCACCCCAGGCGTTCTCCTTCAACGTCGCCTCCATCAGCGGGGCGGGCGCGGTCACCCTGGAACGCGGCGGAACAACCGTGAAGGAGCGCCGCAGCTTCACCATCACCGGCGGCATGTGCCCCCGCTGCGAGGGCAGGGGATCGGTCAACGACATCGACCTGTCCGCCCTCTACGACGACAGCAAGTCACTCAACGAGGGCGCACTCACGATCCCCGGCTACAGCATGGAGGGCTGGTACGGCCGCATCTTCGGCGGCTGCGGCTTCTTCGACCCGGACAAGCCAATCAAGAAGTTCACCAAACGCGAGCTCCACGACCTGCTCCACAAGGAACCAACCAAGATCAAAGTCGACGGCATCAACCTGACGTACGAGGGGCTCATCCCGAAAATCCAGAAGTCGATGCTGTCCAAGGACATCGACTCACTGCAATCGCACATCCGCACCTTCGTCGAACGGGCCGTAACCTTCACCACCTGCCCCGAATGCGGCGGCACCCGGCTCAGCGAGGCCGCCCGATCATCGAAAATCAACGGCATCAACATCGCCGACGCCTGCGCGATGCAGATCAGCGACCTCGCCACCTGGGTACGCGACCTCGACGAACCCTCCGTCGCCCCACTGCTCACGACCCTGCGACACACCCTCAACTCGTTCGTGGAGATCGGGCTGGGCTACCTGTCACTCGACCGACCCGCCGGCACACTCTCCGGCGGCGAGGCACAACGCACCAAAATGATCCGCCACCTCGGCTCCTCGCTCACCGACGTCACCTACGTCTTCGACGAACCCACCATCGGCCTGCACCCCCACGACATCCAGCGCATGAACAACCTCCTGCTCCAACTACGGGACAAGGGCAACACCGTCCTCGTCGTCGAACACAAGCCGGAGGCGATCGCGATCGCCGACCACGTCGTCGACCTCGGCCCCGGCGCCGGCACGGCCGGCGGCACCATCTGCTACGAGGGAACCATCGAGGGACTACGGACCAGCGGCACCCTCACCGGCCGGCACCTCGACGACCGCGCCACCCTCAAGGAAACGGTACGCAAACCCACCGGCACCCTGGAGATCCGGGGCGCCACCGCCCACAACCTCCGCGACGTCGACGTCGACCTCCCACTCGGAGTCCTCTGCGTCGTCACCGGCGTGGCCGGCTCCGGCAAGAGCTCACTCGTACACGGTTCGATCCCCGCCGGCGAGGACGTGATCTCGATCGGCCAGGGCGCGATCCGCGGCTCACGACGAAGCAACCCCGCCACGTACACCGGACTGCTCGACCCGATCCGCAAGGCGTTCGCGAAGACCAACGGCGTCAAGCCGGCCCTGTTCAGCGCCAACTCCGAGGGAGCCTGCCCCAACTGCAACGGCGCCGGTGTCATCTACACCGACCTGGGAATGATGGCCGGTGTCGCCACCACCTGCGAGGTGTGCGAGGGGAAGCGGTTCCAGGCATCCGTCCTCGAATACCACCTCGGCGGCCGGGACATCAGCGAGGTGCTCGCGATGTCGGTCACCGAGGCCGAGAAGTTCTTCGGCACCGGCGAGGCCCGTACGCCGACCGCCCACGCCATCCTCGACCGGCTCGCCGACGTCGGACTCGGCTACCTCAGCCTCGGCCAGCCGCTCACCACGCTGTCCGGCGGCGAGCGGCAGCGACTCAAGCTCGCCACCCACATGGCAGGCAAGGGCGGCGTCTACGTCCTGGACGAGCCGACCACCGGCCTGCACCTCGCCGACGTCGAACAGCTGCTCGGTCTGCTCGACCGGCTCATCGACTCCGGCAAATCGATCATCGTCGTCGAGCACCACCAGGCGGTCATGGCACACGCCGACTGGATCGTCGACCTGGGTCCCGGCGCAGGTCACGACGGCGGCCGGATCGTCTTCGAGGGCACACCCGCCGATCTCGTCGCCGCTCGCTCCACCCTCACCGGCGAACACCTCGCCGCCTACGTCGGCGCCTGACAAAGCACCACCGGCCCTTGATCACCGCGCGGGGGAGTACCCGAGTGCTTCCCGGCGGTGATCAAGGATCTGGCCGGAGTCGGTGGACGCCCGTCCGTGCAGGCAGTCGAAAGCATGGTGTTGGCGAGGTCGTCGGTCACGCTGACCTCCCTGACTGACGACCTCGCAAAGCCGAGAACCGGCGATCATGGCTGGGCGATCATCTGTCCCTCGAAGCACCCGCTTTCGCCGCGCACACTCCGCCAAACTGGTAACCCGATGCATTGAAGCGGTTCCCCACTCCCATCGGCGGTCTGCCGCCGTTACCCGGAACCGATCGCCGTCGATTTACCGGAGCCCGGCAACCAGTGATTTCGAGTTGGACTTGCCGCAGGTGAGGTGCGGGTTCTCCGCCTGGACCCGGCTCGGCAACCGGGGCGTGTTCTTACAAGAGCGACAGCTCACGACACGCTAATTTGTGGGCACCCCAAAGCAGAGGAGAGCCCCGTGGGCAAGGTGGTCATGTACAGCTCGGTGTCGGTGGACGGCTTCGTCGCGGACGTGAATGACCAGCCCGGACCCTTGTTCGACTGGCTGTCCAGCGGTGACGTCCCGTTGGACGAGAGCGGCGCGCTGAAGGTGTCGCAGACGTCCTACGACTACACCCGGCCGTACTGGGACCAGATCGGGGTGACAATCGTCGGCCGCCACGTCTTCGACATGACGGACGGCTGGGACGGGAAGCCTCCGGGCGGGATCGACCATGTCGTCGTCGTGACGCACCGGCCGGCGCCCGAGGGCTGGGACCCCGAGGCGCCGTTTCACTTCGTCGACGGCGTCAAGGCAGCCGTGGCCAAGGCGCAGGAGCTTGCGGGTGACCGCATGGTCGAGGTCGCCGCTGGCGAGGTGGGTGGCCAGGTGCTTGCCGCGGGCCTGGTCGACGAGGTGCGCATGGACGTCGTACCCGTCGTGTTCGGGTCCGGCAAGCGCTACTTCGGGTCGGTCGACGCGCAGCACCTGCTGGAGGATCCTGACGTGGTGATTCAGAGCAACCGGGTGCTTCACCTGCGCTATCGGGTGCGCCGTTGACCGACCTGGGCGGGTACGCCAAGAAGTCCACTGCGGACGGTGACAACAAGATCGGCCAGCATCCCTTCAAATGTCTGATCGTCAGGCCGCAGCAGGGGAGACGTACCGACCACGATCAGATGGGGAGCGACTCCCGCCACGTTGCCGCCACCGGCCTCCACGACCGAGAACGACAGCCGGCATGCCGAGGTCACGCCCATCAACCGAGCCGCGCCCAACAGACCTCGTCGGATCCCGCTGGCAGCACGGTACGACAGACCGCGCAACCCTTGCTGGGGCACGGAGTCACACTGCTCCGATGAGTCTTCTCGTCTGCTTCGACTCACCGGAGTAGAAGTTCGATAATGTACATTATGTCAACTAGCACAGGCGTACGTCGGTCCTCCCGTATGGAAGGGGTCAACCCACGCCCCTGAGCGATCATGTGGCTCGCACCCCGCTCACATCATCCCAAGATCCGCCAGCCTTGCCGGCGGCCCGGAGCCCGGGTATGTCGGGTCGCTGGGTCGACCGGCGCGGTTCATTCGTCGCGCGTGCGCACGAGCAAGGCTGCGGCCGGGCGGTCAGTGCGGTCACCACCGTCAGCGAGAGCCCCTGCCCCGCGTGATGGTCGGTCTCCGCACTCCTGAAGATCAATTACCGGCCCCGGTTCCGCTGTACCGGTAAAACATGCATAATATTCCTTATGCAGGACAAAAGTGACATACCGCTACTTGAGTTGGTGGAGGAGTTCCTGACCGCTCGGGGCACCCGTAAACCATCCCCCCACACCCTGCAGGCGTACCGCCGGGACCTGCTCGCCATCGGGAATCTGATCGCCGAGGACACCGCCCCTCCCCTGCCCCTGGCCGAACTTCCGCTGTCCGCCCTCACCGCCCGCACCCTCCGGGCGGCATTCGCCCGGTTCGCCACCCCCAGGGCAGTGGCGTCCATCTATCGCGCCTGGTCGACCTGGAACAGCTTTTTCACCTTCCTGGTCACCGACCAGGTGGTGGCCGGGAACCCGATGTCCGCGGTGGACAAACCGGCGGCACCACTCCCCCTACCCAAGCCGCTACGTGGCGAGGACACCCCGGAGCAGCTGCTGCAGGCCGTCGCCCGCGAGGATCATCGGCAGCGTCACCCGTGGCCCGAGCGGGACTTGGCGGTCATCGCCCTGGCGCTCTGCGCCGGGCTGCGTCTGTCCGAGCTGCTCGCTCTGCAGGTGGGTTCGTTGGCCGGGCGTCCCGGGGAGCGGCGGGTCGAGGTGGCCGGTAAGGGCGGGCGGCCTCGGGTGATTCCGATCGAGCCGGAGCTCGACGCGGTGGTGTCGGGCTATCTCGACAGCCGGCGGCGGCGGTTCGGGGCTCGTACGGTGCGGCGGGAGTCGGTGCTGCTGGTGGATCGGCACGGTGAGCCGCTGCGTCGTGGCGGGCTGCAGTACCTGGTCGAGTCGTGTTACCGCCGCGCGGGTATCACCGACCGGGTGCCCCGTGGCGCCCAGTTGCACGCGTTGCGGCACACGTTCGCGACCAGGTTGGCGGAGGACGGTGCCACCGCTTCGGAAATCATGTGGTTGTTGGGGCATGCGAGTTTGACGACGAGTCAGAACTACATCGACGTGACGGCGGGCCAGCAGCGGGCGGCGGTACGGGCGAATCGTACGAACCGGGCGTTGACCGGGTTGGCTGGCGAGCGGCCGTGACTGCCTGTTGCCTGGTGCGGGTCATTTGGCGAGGTCGGTGACGGCGAAGCTGAGGGCGCGGCGGTCGGCGGTGAGTACGGCGACGAGGTCCTTGTTGATGGTGACGTGTTCGGGTGGTTCGGCGCCGACGTCCGCGCCGCCGGTGGTACGGCCGGTGGTGATCTCCTGGACGGCGATCTGCCACTGTTTCGTGGCGCCGTTGTACTCCTGGAGGACGAGGTTGGTGCCGTCGGTGGCGGTGGCGTTGGTGAACTGGGGAAGCTGGCGCAGTTGTTTGCCGTCGGTGTGGTTGAGGATGCGGGCTTCGGCTATGCGGTCGAAGGTGCTGTCGCCGCTGACGATGACGGTGGCGCCGGCGTACCAGTTTTCGTCGTCGGCTGATTCGGTGGGGGTGGACCAGGCTTGTTTGCCGGTCCGGGTGTCGAGGGCGATGACCCGGTTGTTGCGGGCTTCGTCGATGGCGGCGCAGATGAGGTGCGGGCCGCAGGGTTTGACGTTCTCGATGTCGACGCCGGCGGGGAGTTCGTGTTTCCACTTCTGTTTGAGGTCGGCGGCGTTGTAGGCGGCGAGTACGTCGCGGGCCGGTGATGCCTTGGTGCTGAGTTTGCCGATGACGAGGTTGTCGTAGGCGACCCAGCGTTCCTCGTCGAGGGGTAGGTTTCCGCTGCTCTTGACCTTGCCGGTGGTGGCGTCGAGGGTGTAGCCCTTGCCGGTGCTGGTGTTGAGTTCGACGACGGTCGGGCTGGTGGTGGTGGTGTCGCGTAGTGCGCCCGCGGTGGCGGGGAGGGTGCCGGCGGTGGGGTCGGGCGTGGTGGGCCATTGGCGCATGGCTTCGATCCGGTGGCGTTCGAGGATGAGTAGGCCGGTGTTGCCGGCGCGGTTCCAGCGTTGTTTGCCGGTGCGCAGGTCGATGCTGAGTACGGCGTTGCCGTCGATGGAGCCGCGGGCTTCGACGATGGCGTTGGTGCCGTAGTAGGCGACGTCGTAGCGGTTGGTCCAGGTGTCGCGCCAGAGGAGTTTGCCGGTGGTGGCGTTGAGGACGGCGCGTACGGGTTTGCCGTCGTCGGTGGCGGAGTCTGCGCCGTCGATGATGATGAGGTCGTCGGCGGGGTTGGGTGCGTCGATGGTGGTGAGGGTGAGGTCGGCGGGTTCGATCGGCACCTTGACGGTCCAGTGTGCTGCTCCCCCGTTGCCGGGTAGGGCGGTGATTTCGGTGTTGCCGGCGGTGGTGAGGGCGGAGATGACGTTTCGGTCGGCGATGGTGACGGCGGCGGCGCCGCTGGTGGCGGCGGGGCGGGTCTGGCCGGGTTTGAGGGTGCCGTCGCTGGGTTGGTTGTTGTCCGTCAGGCCGGGGATGCGGTTGGCCTGGTTCAGTGCGCCGTTGACGCGGTCGGCGAGCCAGTTGCCGCTGGTGATGGTGGTGCCGATGCAGGCGGCGACGGCGGTGAGTGCGGTGGCGGTGATGACGTTGCGGCGGGTGCGGCGGCGTACGGGGGTTGGTGTCGGTGGTGGTGCGGGGGCGGGGTGTGCGACCGGGGGGCGGGGCGGCGCGGGTGGTGGCGGCGGGGTGTGGGTTGGTGCGGGGTGTGGGGTGGTGGGGTGGCGCAGGGCGCCGTAGGCGACGGGTAGTTCGGGTTGTTCGGGTACGGCGGGGGCGATGCCGAGGCGGGCGTGGAGGCGGCTGGCGACCAGGGGCATGCGGCTGGATCCGCCGACGAGCAGGAGTGCGGCGAGGGTGGTGGGTTCGGTGCCGGCGCGTTGGAGGACGCGGCGGGTTTCGTCGACGGCTCGGGCGATGAGTGGGGCGGCGATGCGGTCGAGTTCTTCGCGGGTGAGGTGCAGGGGTTCGGTGCGGCCGGGGACGGTGACGGGTGCGGTGGCGGTGCGGGAGAGCATTTCTTTGGCGGCGCGTACTTCGGTCCAGAGGGTTTGGCGGTCGCGGCGGTCGACGGGTGTGGTGGGTTGGTGGAGTCGTTGCCACAGGTCGGGGTCGCGTAGGGCGATGAGTTGGCCGAGGTGGGCGACGAGGGCGTCGTCGATGTCGACGCCGCCGAGGTCGTCGAGTCCGCCGGTGGCGAGTACGCGTGGGCCGGTGGGTTCGCGGCGGATGACGGTGACGTCGAGGGTGCCGCCGCCGAAGTCGAAGATGGCGAGGGTGGCGCCGGGTGGGAGTTGGGGGCCGAGGAGGTCGAGGCAGTAGTGGGCGGCGGCGACGGGTTCGTCGATGAGGGTGACTTCGCCGAGGCCGGCTTGGCGGGCGGCGGTGCGTAGGAGGTTGCGGCGGGGTTGGGCCCAGTCGGCGGGGCAGGTGAGGACGGTGGCGGTGGTGGGGTCGATGCCGGTGAGGCGGGCTTCGTCGGCTACTCGTCGGAGGCCGGCGGCGAGGAGTTGTTCGATGGGGATGTCGTTGTCGCCGAGCAGGATGGTGCCGTCGTCGATGCGGCGTTTGGGGTGTGGTTCGAAGCGGTCGGGTTGGCTGCTGGCGAGGCGGTGTGCGTCGCGGCCGGTGTGGGTGGTGCCGGTGGGGTCGAGGTAGACGCCGCTGGGCAGTAGTGGGGTGCCGTCGAACAGGAGTGGGCGGGGTGGTTGGCCGGGGCGGTGGATGACCGCGACGGTGTGGGTGGTGCCGAGGTCGACGGCGAGCCGGGCCGTTGTGTTCACCGTGTGTCCGCCTTCCGGCGGTCGCGGGGGTTGCCGCCGGGGGGCGATGTTACTGCCCGGGTACGACGTGTCGTCGGGGGTGGGTGGTTCGGTCTCGGCTGCCGGTTTTTGCCGTGGTGGTGGGTGGGTCAGCCGAGGTCGACGACGAGGGGGCGGTGGTCGGAGATGGTGGCGGCGGGGGTGGTGACGGCGGTGACGTCGGGTAGGCGTTGGCGGCCTCGGGGGTCGGCGAGGATGTGGTCGAGTTGGACTCGGGGTTCGGTGGAGGGGTAGGTGGGTTCGCGGCCGAGGGTGTGCCAGCGGGAGGTGAGGGTGGCGAGTCGGGCGGGGAGGTTGAGGTCGCCGAGGAGGAGTCGTGGGGCGGGGAGGGTGCGGAGGGCGCGGATGACCTGGCGGAGTTGGCGGAGGTTCCAGCCGGGGACGAAGGAGAGGTGGGTGGCGGCTGCGGTGATGGGGCCGTAGGGGGTGTCGAGTACGGCGGCGAGCAGTACGCGGGGTTCGTCGTGGAGGAGGGTGAGTCCGCCGCTGGGGCCGGGGATGTAGAGGGGTGCGCGGATGGGTGCGGGGGTGAGTCGGGTGACTTGCCAGGAGTGGGCTGGGTAGCGGCTGATGAGGCCGACTCCGTAGAGGGGTTCGCCGTGGCCGTCGTCGTCGTGGTTGAGGGGGCGGAATCCTTCGCCGGGGGTGCCGACGACGGCTGCGGCGAAGCGGTGGGTGGGTGCGTTGAGGGCTTGGGCGGCGATGGCGGTGAGGTCGAGGTTGCCGCTGCGGCTTTGGTCGCGGTCGACTTCCTGGAGGGCGAGGATGTCGGCGTCGAGGGCGGTGACGGTGTCGTGTAGTCGGGTCTGGTCCACCATGCCGTCGTGGAGGGATCGGCCGTGGAGCAGGTTGAAGGTGACCAGTCGCACCTCTGCACCTTACGGGGTGGTGTGGGAGAGTTTCTGGGTGATCATCAAGGTGTTGCTCTGTTCGGTGTTGGTCTTCGTGGCGTTGGGTGTGGCGGGGATCGGGTTGCGTCGGCGGCGGGGGCGGTGACGGGGCCTGGGTGAGGCTGCCCACAGGGTTGGTCGGGTTGGGTGGTGGCGGCGGAATAATGCCGCGTCGTGGATCATGGCGCGTTGGTGGGTTTGTTGGTGGCTGCGGCGGCGGCGGGGTGGGTTGATGCCGTGGTCGGTGGTGGTGGGTTGCTGTTGTTGCCGGCGTTGTTGATCGCGGCGCCGGGGTTGGCGTTGCCGGTGGCGTTGGGGACGAACAAGTTCGCGGCGATCGCGGGTACGGCGACGGCGGCGGTGACGTATGCGCGGCGTACGAAGGTTGATTGGCGGTTGGCGGGGCCGGCGGCGGTTCTGGCGGTGGTGACCGCGGGGGTGGGTGCGGCGTTGGCGGGTGTGGTGCCGGCGGCGGCGTACCGGCCGGTGGTGTTGGCGGTGTTGGTGGGGGTGGCGTTGTTCGTGACGTTGCGTCCGCGGTTGGGGGTGGTCGCGGAGCCGGGGAAACGTACGCGGGGCCGGGTGGTGGTGGCGGTCGCGGTGGCCGGTGGGGTGATCGCGTTGTACGACGGTCTGATCGGTCCGGGTACGGGCACGTTTCTGGTGTTGACGTTCACTGCGGTGGTGGGCGCCGATTTTGTTCATGGGTCGGCGATGGCGAAGTTGGTCAACGCGGGGACGAATCTGGGTGCGTTGGTGGTTTTCGGTTCCGCGGGGCATGTGTGGTGGTCGCTGGGGGCGGCGATGGCGGCCTGCAACGTGGTGGGTGCGTTGGTGGGCGCGCGGATGGCGTTGCGCCGTGGTTCGGGTTTTGTTCGGGTGGTGTTGCTGGTGGTGGTGTTGGCCCTGGTGGCGAAGCTCGGTTTTGACCAGTGGGTCGCCTGAGCGCCGGGGCGGGGTTGGTCAGGTGTTGCGGCCGGGGGCGGCGAATCGGCCGTCGCGGATTTCGCGCAGCGCCCGGCGGCGGGTGTCGCCGCGCAGGGTGTCGACGTAGAGGCGGCCGTTGAGGTGGTCGGTTTCGTGTTGGAGGGCGCGGGCGAGGAAGCCGCTGCCGGTGATGGTGCTGGGTTCGCCGTACTGGTCGACGCCGTGGGCGGTGGCGTGCATGGCGCGGGGGGTCGGGAAGTACAGCTCGGGGATGGACAGGCAGCCTTCGTCGTCGTCCTGGAGTTCGGTCGACAGTTCGAGGGTGGGGTTGATCAGGTGGCCGCGGTGTCCGTCGGCGTCGTAGACGAAGACGCGGGCGCTGACGCCGATCTGTGGTGCGGCGACGCCGGCTCGGCCGGGGGCGCCGAGGAGGGTGTCCATCAGGTCGGTGACCAGGGCGCGTAGTTCGGTGTCGAAGGTGGTGACCGGTTCGCAGGGGGTGCGGAGTACGGCGTCGCCGATGATCCTGATGGGCCGCATCGTCATGGGGTGAGGTTATCGCCGTGGGTCGGCCGGTCGTGCGCGGGCTGTCGGGGTGTGGCGGCGGGTGGGGTGTGGTGGGTCGGGGGCGGTTGCCTCGGTGGCGCGCCGACGATTCCTACCAACTGGTGGACATCGATTTAATATTCTATAAGCCAGGTGGGTTTTGCGGGTCATATTACCGCAGGCCACAGCATGTTTTATGACTCTTCATTTCTTCGGTTCTCAACATCTGGTCGGTGCGTTGACCAATTTCGGTGGGGGCTGGAGCATGGTCTGCATGCGACAGCGACACGTACTCCTGCTCGTCGCTCGCGTGCACGTCGACCTGGTCCGGCACGCCAGCGCCCTCTGTCCGCGCTGACCCTCGCGCGGCGCGGCCCCACGACGGCCCAGCCCCGCCCCTCCCCCATCACCCCGGTTCGGGCGTCGGGATCAGCGCCGACCCGCCCACGAACAGCGGGACCCCTTCCACCACGCCACGCGCCCGACACCGATGTCGCCAGGCGCGGCTGTGTCCCCGCGGCGCGCCACTGTACGACCGCCGTCCGCGTGATCCACCGTGCCCGCCGCGGCGGGACGACCCCGCGTGCTCCACCCCCGAGGAGGAGAAGATGACGATCACCGAGCTCGACCCGGTCGGCACCGGCCAGTTCCGGGCGTTGCTGCGCCGGCAGGCGGCGACGGTCACCGTGGTGACCGCGCCGGCGGACCCGGACGCAGGCCTGCCCGCCGCCGGTTTCACCGCCACCTCGTTCACGTCCGTGTCCCTGGAACCGCCGCTGGTGTCGTTCTGCCTCGACCGGGGCTCGTCGTCCTGGCCGACGGTGTCCCGGGCCGGGTACGTCGCCGTGCACCTGCTCGCCGAGACGCAACAGGACGTGGCGCGGACCTTCGCCGTCAGCGGCATCGACCGGTTCGCCGCCCACCCCGGCTGGCAGCCCGGCCCGCACGGTGTGCCGCTGCTGCACGGGGTGCTCACCTGGCTGGTCTGCCGGGTCGTCGACCGGCTCACCGCCGGTGACCACAGCATCGTGCTCGCCCAGCCGCTCACCGGCAGCCACGGTGACGACGGCGCACCCCTGCTGTACCACCAGGGCGCGTACGCCGGTCTGCGGGAAACCCGATGACCGGGCTTCCGTTCGACGCGTACGGCACCCCGTTGCGGCGGCGTACGGTGCTGTCCTCGATCGTCGGCGCGGCTGCTCTGGGGCTGACCGGGTGCGTTGCCGACGCACCGGCGCGGGGCGCGCTCGGGCTCGGTGACCCGCTACCGAGCACCGTGCCGCCCGACACCGCGTTGACGATCTCCATCCACACCTCGCACCTGCAACTGCAGGCCGCCGGGCTCCTCGACGACCTGCCGTTCGTCGTCCGGGACTGGCCGAACATCAGCGCCGGTCCGGACGTCATCCAGGGTTTCCGGGCCAACTCGATCGACCTGGCCTCGAACGCGGGCATCCCACCGATCCAGGCGCGGGCGATCGGGTTCGACGCGAGGATCGTCGCGGTGCAGGCGCGGACGAAACCGAACTACCAGCTCGCCACCGCACCGGGTGCGGCGATCGGCGGGCTGTCCGACCTGCGCGGGAAGAAGATCGGGTTCTCCCAGGGGCAGGCGCAGGGTGTGGTGGTGCTGCGTACGCTCAAGCAACTCGGCCTGGGCACCGACGACGTCACCCTGGTCCCGCTCAACAGCCCACAGTTCCTCACCGCCCTGCAGGCCCGGCAGGTCGACGCGGCACCGCTGGGTGAGCCGACCCTGACGAAGTACCTGCGCCAGTACGGCACCGACGGGGCCCGGGCGGTCGAGATCACCGCACTGGACTACCTGACGATCCTCTGGGCGCCGACGTCGGTGCTGACCGACCCGGCCAGGGCCGCCGCCGTCGCCGCCTTCATTCCCCTCTGGGCCAGGGCGAAGACGTGGGCGTACGAGAACCCCGACGCCTGGATCGACCACTTCTACGTCAAGGACCAGGGCGTCACCGCCGACGACGGCCGGCGGATCGTCGCCGTCGATGACCGTCCCGTCTTCCCCACCAACTGGGACAAGGCCATCGGATGGGAGCAGGAGACGATCGACCTGATGGCGCAGGGCGGTTTCGTGCCGACCGCGTCCGCCGCGGAGTTGTTCGACCGCCGGTTCGAACCGATCGCGGCGCGGGCCGTCGCCGCCGCCTACCGGGAGTGAACCCATGACCGACACGTACCCGGCGACGGTTGCCCGTACCGTTTCCTCGCCGCACTCCCCCACGACCGTGACCGTCGCGGCACCGCCGGTGCGTCGCCGGCGTCTGGGTCCGGGCCGACCCATCCCGTACGGGCGGGCGATCGGCCCGGTGCTGCTGCTCGCGGTCTGGGTGCTCGCCTCCGCCACCGCGGTCCTCGACCCGCGGATCCTGTCCGCGCCGTGGACCGTGGTCGCCACCGCCGCCGACCTGATCGAGAGCGGGAAGCTGCAGGACAGTGTCGCGACGTCGTTGCAGCGTGCCGCCCTCGGGTTCCTGTTCGGCGCGGTCGCCGGGGTGACCCTGGCGGTAGCCGCCGGACTCAGCCGGATCGGGGAGGCGGTCATCGACGGGCCGGTCCAGATCAAGCGGGCGATCCCGTCGCTCGGCCTGATCCCGTTGCTGATCCTCTGGCTCGGCATCGGCGAAACGTTCAAGATCGTCGTGATCGCGCTCGGGGTCGCGGTCACCATGTACGTCCAGACCCACGCCGCGCTGACCGGCATCGACAGCCGCTTCGTCGAGCTGGCGCAGGTGCAGGGCTACAGCCGGTGGCAGTTCCTGCGGCACGTGGTCGTCCCCGGTGCCCTGCCCGGGTTCTTCATCGGTCTGCGGCTCGGTGTGACCGGGTCGTGGCTGTCCCTGATCGTGCTGGAACAGATCAACGCCACCAGCGGCATCGGCTACCTGATGTACCAGGCCCAGAACTACGCCCAGACGGAGATCATCGTCGTCGGGTTGGCGGTGTACGGGCTGTTCGGGTTCTTCTCCGACGCCGCCCTGCGGCTCACCGAACGGAGGGTGCTGTCGTGGCGCCGTACGCTGACGAGCTGACCACCGACCCGGCCGTACGGGTCACCGGGCTGGTCCGCCGGTTCGGGACCCGGACCGTACTGGACGGCCTCGACCTGGACATCGCCCCCGGACAGTTCGTGGCCCTGCTCGGGCGCAGCGGCTCCGGGAAGAGCACCCTGCTGCGGGCCCTGGCCGGGCTCGACCACGACGTCGCCGGTGACGGTGACCTGCAGATCCCCCGGCAGGTGTCGGTGGTGTTCCAGGATTCCCGGCTGCTGCCGTGGCGTCGGGTGATCGACAACGTCGTTCTCGGGTTGCGTGGCCCGGACCGGCACGCCCGGGCCGGCGCCGCGTTGGCCGAGGTCGGGCTCGCCGGCCGGGAACGAGCCTGGCCCAACCAGCTCTCCGGTGGCGAACAGCAGCGGGTGGCGTTGGCCCGGTCCCTGGTCACCGAGCCGGAACTGCTGCTGGCCGACGAACCGTTCGGCGCCCTCGACGCACTCACCCGGATCCGGATGCACGGTCTGCTGCGTGACCTGTGTGCCCGGCACCGGCCGGCGGTGCTGCTGGTCACCCACGACGTCGACGAGGCGGTCCTGCTCGCCGACCGGGTGGTGGTGATCGACGACGGGGTCTTCACCGTCGACCTCGACCTGGACCTGCCGACCCCGCGTACGTCACGCGACCCGCGGTTCCAGGAGTACCGGGAACTGCTGCTCGCCGCCCTCGGCGTCCCCGACGCCGCCATCTGATCCCCCGCGAAGGAGCCGTCCCATGACCGGTCGACCCGGGAAGCTGCACCTGAACGCGTTCCTGATGAGCGTCGGGCACCACGAGGCCGCCTGGCGGCTGCCGGAGAGCGACCCGTTCGCGCACACCGACGTCGCCCACTACCAGCACCTGGCCCGGACCGCCGAACGCGGCAGACTCGACTCGTTGTTCCTCGCCGACTCCCCGGTGCTGTGGAACAGCATCGGCCGCCGTCCGGCGGGCGCGTTGGAGCCGACGGTGCTGCTCACCGCCCTGGCCGGGGTCACCACCCACATCGGGTTGATCGCGACCGCGTCGACGACGTACAACGAGCCGTACAACCTGGCCCGCCGGTTCGCCTCGGTCGACCACATCAGCGGCGGCCGGGCCGGCTGGAACGTCGTCACGACCGCCGGCGCCGACGCCGCCCGCAACTTCAACCTCGACGACCTGCCGGCCCACGCCGACCGGTACGCCCGCGCCGCCGAGTTCATCGACGTGGCCCGCAAACTGTGGGACAGCTGGCAGGACGACGCCCCCCTCGGTGACAAGGCCACCGGGATCTGGGGTGACGATGCCCGGGTGCATCCGCCGGCGCACCGGGGCCGGTACTTCCGGGTCGCCGGGGCGCTGAACCTGCCCCGGTCGCCGCAGGGGCATCCGCTGCTGGTCCAGGCCGGTTCGTCCGACGACGGCAAGGCCCTCGCCGCCCGGTACGCCGAGGCGGTCTTCACCGCGCAGCAGACCCTCGCCGACGCGCAGGCGTTCTACACCGACCTGAAGGCCCGGGCCCGGGCGCTGGGGCGGGACCCGGACACGGTGAAGATCCTGCCCGGGATCGTGCCGGTGATCGGGGCCACCGAAGCCGAGGCGCGGCGCCTCGACGCCGACCTCGACGAGCTGATCCGACCCGAGTACGCGCTGCGTCAGCTCGCCGAACGGCTGCGGGTGGCGCCGGAGGACCTGCACCTGGACGCCGAACTTCCCGCCGACCTGCCCGGCGAGGACGAGATCGAGGGTGCGAAGAGCCGGTACACGCTGGTGGTGAACCTCGCCCGCCGGGAACGGTTGACCGTCCGTCAGCTCATCGGGCGCCTCGGTGGCGGGCGCGGGCACCGTACGTTCGCCGGCACCCCGGAGCAGGTCGCCGACGCGATCGAGCACTGGTGGGACAACGGTGCCGCGGACGGGTTCAACATCATGCCGGCGGTGCTGCCGTCGGGGCTGGTCGCGTTCGTCGACCACGTGGTGCCGATCCTGCAACACCGTGGTCTGTTCCGGACCGAGTACACCGGGACGACGCTGCGGGACAACTACGGACTGCCCCGCCCCGCGGGTGTGCGTACCGACGACCGGGACCGGGCGGCCGTACCGGCCTGATCCGCAACAGGAGGAGAAGCACCATGACGCAGTACCGCCTCTTCGGCACCACCGGGGTACGGGTCAGTCCGCTGACCCTCGGTGCGATGAACTTCGGCCAGCGCGGCAACCCCGACCACGACGAGGGCGTACGGATCATCCACCGGGCGTTGGACGAGGGCATCAACGTCGTCGACACCGCCGACGTCTACTCCCAGGGCGAGTCGGAGGAGATCGTCGGCGAGGCCCTCGACGGTGGCCGCCGCGACGACGTGTTCCTGGCGACGAAGTTCCACGGACAGGTCGGTGAGGACGTCAACCACTTCGGCAACTCCCGGCGTTGGATCTTCCAGGAGGTGGAGCGAAGCCTGCGCCGGCTGCGGACCGACTGGATCGACCTGTACCAGGTGCACCGCCCGGAACCCGACACCGACTTCGACGAGACCCTCGGCGCGCTCAGCGACCTGGTCCACCAGGGCAAGATCCGCTACATCGGGACGTCGACGTTCCCGGCGTCGGCGATCGTCGAGGGACAGTGGATCGCGCAGCGCCGGGGCCGGGAGCGGGTGGTCAGCGAACAGCCGCCGTACTCGATCCTGGCCCGTGGTGTCGAACGGGAGGTGCTGCCGGTCGCCCAGCGGTACGGCCTGGCGGTGATCCCGTGGAGTCCGCTGGCCGGCGGCTGGTTGTCCGGGCGCTACCACCGGGGGCTGACCGAGCCGATCTCGTTGCGGGCGGGACGGCAACCCGGCCGGTTCGACCCGGCCCTGCCGGCGAACGCCGCGAAACTCGTCGCGGTCGAGCAGCTCGCCGACCTCGCCGAACAGGCCGGGCTGTCGTTGATCCACCTGGCGATCGGTTTCGTGCTGCGGCACCCGGCGGTGACCTCGGCCATCATCGGCCCCCGCACCCTGGAACACCTCGACAGCCAGCTCGGCGCGGCGAAGGTGACCCTGACCGACGACGTGTTGGACCGCATCGACGAGATCGTCCCACCGGGTACGACCCTGAACCCGGCCGACGCCGGTTACCAGCCGCCGGAGTTGACCGACCCGACCCGGCGCCGCCGGCCCGTGTCCTGACCGCCGTGGCGACAACCACCGGGCCGCGCCGCCCGGTGGTTGTTGCCCAATACTCGCGGTTACCGCGTTGTTGCATACCGGTAGCGGCGCTTATTCTGCCGACCGGCGAGCACCGTCGTGACCGCCGGCCGGGAGGAAACGATGAGCCACGACCACGCACACGGCCACGGGGACGGGGACGGGGATCATGGACACGGGCACGGGGATCGCGGACACGGTCACGGGCCGACGCTCCTGCACCGGGTCCGGCACCTGCTGACCCCGCACTCGCACGACACCGCAGACAAGGTCGACCGGGCGCTGGCCACCTCCCGCGACGGCATCCGAGCACTGTGGATCTCCCTGGTGGTCCTCGGGGTGACCGCCGCCGGGCAGGCCGCGGTGGTGTTTCGGTCCGGTTCGGTGGCCCTGCTCGGCGACACCCTGCACAACGTCGCCGACGCCCTCACCGCCGTACCGCTCGGGGTGGCGTTCCTGCTCGGCCGGCGGGCGGCGAACCGCCGCTACACCTACGGATACGGCCGGGCCGAGGACCTCGCCGGGGTCGCGATCGTCGCGACGATCGCCGCGTCGGCGGTCTTCGCCGGATACCAGGCCGTCGCCCGGCTGCTCGACCCGCGGCACATCGACCACCTGCCGTACGTCGCCGCCGCCGGGCTGATCGGGTTCGCCGGCAACGAACTCGTCGCCCGGTACCGGATCAGGGTCGGGCGGCGGATCGGTTCGGCCGCCCTGGTCGCCGATGGGCTGCACGCCCGTACCGATGGGTTCACCTCGCTGGCGGTGCTGCTCGGCGCCGGTGGTGTGGCGATGGGCTGGTGGTGGGCGGACCCCGCGGTCGGGTTGCTGATCACCGTCGCGATCCTGGTGGTGCTCGTCGACGCCGGCCGGGCGGTGTACCGGCGGCTGATGGACGCCGTCGACCCGACCCTGGTCGACACCGCCGAGGAGGCCCTGCGCGCCACTCCCGGTGTCACCGACGTCGGTACGCTGCGGCTGCGGTGGATCGGTCACCACCTGCACGCCGAGTGTGCGATCACGATCGACGGGAACCTCACCGTGGCGCTGGGGCACGTGATCGCGGTGGCGGCCGAGCACCGCCTGATTCACGCCGTACCCCGGCTCAGTGCCGCGCTGGTCCACGCCGACCCCGACCACCGTGGGACCGGCGACCCGCACGCACCACTGGCCCACCACCGGTAGCACCCGTTAGGATCGTCGCCATGACTGCCGGGTCGGCCTTGGGCCACAACCGAGTGGGGCACCCGGCGCAGGCGTGACCGCCGGGCGGCCGAGAGGCCCGCCACCCCCGCGTTCCGCGCGACCGATCACCCCCGTACGGCCACCGACAACGGGCGCTGCCGTACGCATTTCCTGACCCGACCCGGTCGGTGACCACACCGACCCGTTGGCTGTCCGGGCGACTTCCCACCCCACTGTCGGGGTTGCACCGTGCTCATTTTTCGCCCCGCCCACCGCGGCGGGTTCCTCACCGTGCCCGCGCGACGGTACGCGGGCACCATCGCAACGGGAGAGACGACAAACGTATGGCGAATGATTTCAACCAGCAGGTCATCGACGAGTTCCGGGCCAACGGCGGGCGGGTCGGTGGCTACTTCGAGGGGGCCCGGCTGATCCTGTTGACCACCACCGGCGCCCGGTCCGGGGCCGCCCACACGACCCCGCTGGGCTACCTGCCCGACGGCGGTGAGCGGATCCTGGTCATCGGCTCGGCGGGCGGCGGCCCGAAGCACCCCGCCTGGTTCCACAACCTGGTCGCCGATCCGCGGGTCACGGTCGAGGACGGTGTTTTCGTCTACGACGCCACCGCCACCGTCCTGGTCGGCGACGAACGGGACCGGGTGTTCGCCCGGGCGGTCGAGGCCGACCACGGGTGGGCCGACTACCAGGCCCGGACCGGGCGGGTTCTGCCGGTGGTCGCCCTGCGGCAGGTGCCGGGCCCGCCCCGGTTCGGCACCGCCGACGGGCAACCGTCCTGGGGTACGGCGCTGCGGCTGGTCCACGACGCGTTCCGGCGGGAACTCGCCCTGATCCGTGCCGAGGTCGCCGGGTCGGGGGCCGGGCTCGGCGCCCAGTTGCGGGTGAACTGCCTGACCGTCTGCCAGGGCCTGGGGCTGCACCACGTCGGTGAGGACACCGCCATGTTCCCCGCCCTCGCCGAGCACCACCCGGCGCTCGCCCCGACGATGGCCCGGCTGCGCCGCGAACACGAGACTATCGCCGCCCTCGTCGAGGACCTGCGTCGGGTCGTCTCCGCCGACGGGGTCGCCGCCCCGGTGGTGCTCGCCGAGGTCGACCGACTCGTCGACGAACTGGAACGGCACCTGGCGTACGAGGAGGAGCAGTTGATCCCGATCCTCGACTCGCCGGCGGCGGTACCGGCCGAACGCGGCTGACGGCCGGCGGGCGGGGTCCGGTCGATTGTCAGGCCCCGCCCGAAGGTCGGTCCGGTCCGGTGAGCGCGGTGCGGACCGGTCCGGCTTTCGCCGCCGCCTCGGCGACCTCGGCGTCCGGGTCGCTGTCCCAGGTGATCCCGCCGCCGGCCCAGACGTGCAGCCGTTCACCGTCGGCGGCCGCGGTACGGATGGTCAACCCGAGGTCGATGTGGTCCGGGCCGACCCAGCCGAGCCCGCCCATGCCGGCGCCGCGGCCGACGGGTTCGAGGTCGGCGATGCGGCCCAGCGCGGAGACCTTCGGGGTGCCGGTGACCGAACCGCCGGGGCAGACCGCGCGCAGCAGGTCGGCCAGGCGCAGACCGTCGGCGGCGCGGGCGGAGATCGTCGACTCGGCCTGCCACAGGTCGCACCACCGGCGGATGGCGTAGAGCTCGTCGACCCGGACCGATCCGGTGGCGGCGACCCGGGCCAGGTCGTTGCGTTCCAGATCGACGATCATGATGTGTTCGGCCCGTTCCTTGGCCGAGGTGAGCAGCTCGACCCGGCCGGGTCCGGTGGCCGGGCGGGTGCCCTTGATCGGGCGGGTGACGAGGCGTCCCCCGGTGACCTCGATCAGGGTCTCCGGGGAGGCGCAGCCGATCGCCCAGGTGTCGCCGGTGAGGACCCCGCCGTAGCGGGCGCCGGGCAGCCGGCCGAGTCGGGCCAGGGCGGGGATCGGGTCGCCGGTGTACCGGGCGCTGGCGTGGCCGACGACGTTGACCTGGTAGATGTCACCGCGGCCGATGGCGTCACGGGCGGCGGCGACGGCGGCCGCGTGGGCGGCTTGGGACCAACTCGGCTGCCACGGCCCGAGCCACCACGGCGCCGTGGGCGGCGGGGGCTCGGGGGCGCGTCGGGTGGTGCGGGTGTAGACGACCGCGACCACGTCGGGTACGCCCGCCGCCGGGGTGGGCCGCCCGGTCGGGGCGCCGATCATGGCGGCCCCGGCGGCGGCGGAGACGAACAGGGCCGCCCCGGCGGGGTGACCGGGTTCGGGTCTGGGGTGGGCCCCGGAACCGGTGCCGGTCGACGGGCGCAGCGCGCCGGTGCCGAGCCCGTGACCGGTCAGGAACCCGTCGATCAACTCGGCCGGGTCGCCGGGCTGGCCGACGTACCATTCAAATCGGTCGAGCTCAGTCAATGGATCGAGGTATGCCGATGGCATCGCCGGTGTGACCCCGGCCCCGTATGGGAGCGTTTCCACGACGAGTGGCCCAATCTCCATCATCCGTTGGGTGGATTCTCCCCGGTTGGTGCCGATCCCTGCTCGATGTGGCACCGTTCCGCTTGGTACCGTGCGTCACTGGTCATGTGAACCATGACACAGCACCCCCACAGTCCGGAGAACCCGATGTGCCAGCACCAACCCACCTGTCCCTCCGCCGAGGCAACCGACCGGGACGCCGCCCGGGTCGTCGCCTGTTTCCGTGAGCAGGGCTGGAGCCTGCTCTGCAACGGTGTGATCGTCTTCGAGGACACCGGTGAACTGCTCCCCGACGGCAGCACGATCGCACCGCACCGCGGACCCGCCCGGCACGTACTGGTCGCCTGAGTCGACCCGCGCCTTGACCAACCCGGTGGGCAGTGCAGCCCGCCGATCAAGGCTATCCCCGCCGATCAACGACCACCCCGCCCCGGTCAGGTGACCGGGGCCCGGATGTTCCGTCCTTGATCGGCGCGGATTTCCTTGATCGACCCGGACGTGTTCAGTCCTCGAACGCGTCCGGCGGCGGGCAGGCGCAGACCAGGTTCCGGTCCCCGTACGCGCCGTCGATGCGACGCACCGGCGGCCAGTACTTCCCCGCCCGGTCCACCCCGGCCGGGTACGCCGCCACCGACCGCGGGTACGGGTGCGTCCACTCGTCCCCGGTGACCATCGCCGCCGTGTGCGGGGCGTTCGACAGCGGATTGTCGCCCGCCGGCCACTGCCCCGAACCGACCAGGTCGATCTCCTCCCGGATCGCGATCATCGCCGCGCAGAACCGGTCGAGTTCGGCCAGGTCCTCACTCTCGGTCGGCTCCACCATCAGCGTCCCGGCGACCGGGAACGACATCGTCGGCGCGTGGAACCCGTAGTCGATCAGCCGCTTCGCGACGTCGTCGACACTCACCCCGGTCGCCTTCGTCAGCGGCCGCAGGTCGAGGATGCACTCGTGCGCCACCAGGCCCTTGTTGCCGCTGTACAGCACCGGGTAGTGCGCACGGAGCCGGGCCGCGACGTAGTTCGCCGCGAGGACCGCCGTCCCGGTCGCCCGGGTCAGCCCCTCGGCGCCCATCATCCGCAGGTACGCCCACGGAATCGGCAGGATCCCCGCCGACCCGTGCCGCGCCGCCGAGATCACCGGCGTACCGGTGACCGAAGCGTCGAGGGGGTCACCGGGCAGGAACGGGGACAGGTGCGCGCGGACCGCGACCGGGCCGACCCCCGGGCCACCGCCGCCGTGCGGGATGCAGAACGTCTTGTGCAGGTTCAGGTGCGACACGTCGGCACCGAACTTGCCCGGGCGGGCGAACCCGACCAGGGCGTTGAGGTTCGCGCCGTCGACGTACACCTGGCCACCGGCGTCGTGGACCTTCGCGCACAGCGACGCGATCCCGGTCTCGTACACCCCGTGCGTCGACGGGTACGTCACCATGATCGCGGCGAGCGCGTCCCGGTGCGTGTCGATCTTCCGGTCGAGGTCGACCAGGTCCACGTCGCCGTTGTCGTCGCAGGCCACGACGACGACCCGCATACCGGCCATCACCGCGCTGGCCGCGTTCGTCCCGTGGGCCGACGACGGGATCAGGCACACGTCCCGGTGCGCCTGCCCGCGTTCGCGGTGGTAACCCCGGATCGCCAGCAGCCCGGCCAGTTCCCCCTGGGACCCGGCGTTCGGCTGCACGCTGACCGCGTCGTACCCGGTCACCTCGGCCAGCCACCCCTCCAGGGAGGTGACCAGTTCCCGGTACCCGGCGGTCTGCTCCGCCGGCGCGAACGGGTGCATGTTCGCGAACTCCGGCCAGCTCACCGGCTCCATCTCGGTGGTCGCGTTCAGCTTCATCGTGCACGAACCGAGCGGGATCATGCCCCGGTCCAGGGCGTAGTCGGAGTCCGACAACCGGCGCAGGTAACGCAGCATCGCGGTCTCGGAACGGTGCCGGTGGAACACCGGGTGGGTCAGGTAGTCGCTGGTCCGCAGCAACGCCGCCGGCAGCGCCTCGGTGACCTCCCCGGTGAACTCCGCCACCCCGAACGCCGCCCAGACCGCGCCCAGGTGCGCCGCCGTGGTCGTCTCGTCGCACGCCACCCCGACCCGGTCGGCGTCGACCAGCCGCAGGTTCACCCCACGCGCCGCGGCGTCGGCGACCACCTGCGCCGCCCGACCCGGGACCACCGCGGTGACGGTGTCGAAGAACGCCGGACCCTCGGTCGACACCCCGCCGGCCCGCAGCCCGGCCGCGAGCCGGGCCGCCGACCGGTGCGTACGCGACGCGATCTCCCGCAACCCGTCCGGACCGTGGTAGACGGCGTACATGCTGGCCATCACCGCGAGCAGGACCTGCGCGGTGCAGATGTTGCTGGTCGCCTTCTCCCGCCGGATGTGCTGCTCACGGGTCTGCAACGCCAACCGGTACGCCGGGTTGCCGTCGGTGTCGCGCGACACCCCGACCAACCGGCCGGGCAGCATCCGCTCCAGGCCGGTGCGGACCGCCAGGTAACCGGCGTGCGGCCCACCGAAGCCCATCGGTACGCCGAACCGCTGGGTCGTCCCGGCGGCGATGTCGGCGCCGATCTCCCCCGGCGGCCGCAGCAGCGTCAGGGCGAGCAGGTCCGCGGCGACCGCGACCAGCGCCCCGGCACCGTGCGCCGCCTCGACCAGCGCGACATGGTCACGGACCAGCCCGGACGCACCCGGGTACTGCAGGTGCAGACCGAAGAACTCCGCCGGCAACTGCTCGGCGTCCAGGTCGACGATGCGGACGTCGATGCCGAGCGGCTCCGCCCGGGTCACGATCACCGAGATCGTCTGCGGCAGGGTGTCGGCGTCGACGACGTACACCGGGCTCTTGCTCTTGGATGCGCGGCGGGCGAGCGTCATCGCCTCCGCCGCCGCGGTCCCCTCGTCGAGCATCGAGGCGTTCGCGGTCGCCAACCCGGTCAGATCGGTGACCATGGTCTGAAAGTTCAGCAGCGCCTCCAGCCGACCCTGGCTGATCTCCGGCTGGTACGGCGTGTACGCGGTGTACCAGGCCGGGCTCTCCAGGACGTTGCGGCGGATCACCGCCGGGGCGTGGGTGCCGTGGTACCCGAGCCCGATCATCGACACCGCGACGGTGTTGCGGGACGCGATCTCCCGCAGTTCGGCGATCACCTCGGCCTCCGTCGCCGGGGCCGGCAGGTCGAGGGTGCCGTGCCAGCGGATCACCTCGGGAATCGCGGCGTCCATCAGCTCGTCGATCGAGCCGTAGCCGACGGTGTCCAACATCCGGCGCTCACCGTCGGCGTCCGGGCCGATGTGGCGTACGGCGAACTGCTCTGCGGTCATGGCGGCTCCCGGGGCGAGGTCGACGATGCGGCCTCCCCCTCTGTCACACCCACGCGTGGCGGGCGCTCCACAGTCGCCTGCCCACGAGGTCCTTTTGCCTGAGAGGTTCCGGGGAGGATTTGCCCCTTCGGCGCCGCCCCGACAAGCCGGGCGGTCTCTCCCACGTGGGTGTTACCGGCATGGTCAACGCTACCAGCGGGTCTGTTTCAGGCGGGTATCGGGCAACATCCCACGCACCACCGGCCCCATCCGCCAGTGACCCCGAAACATGGTCAAAACACCCGTTCCGGTCGTGATCGGGCACCACCTCGACGGCCGGACCGGCTGTCCGGGCCGACGGCGATAGTGTTCGTCACAGCGGCCAAGCCCTGTTACCGGCGCCCCGCGTGACCATGATCACCGCAGACGGAGGACGTCGCATGTCACCCGGACCCCCCGACGGGTCGGCACCACCCACCCCCGGCGCTTCCGGACGGACAGCTCCCGCTCGCGGCGAGGACTGCACCGTACGTCACGTCCTGGACCGGGTCGGCGGCAAATGGAGCATCGCGATCATCGTCGCCGCCACCCACGGCCCCGTCCGGTTCACCGAACTCGAACGCGGCATCGAAGGCATCAGCCGCCGCATGCTCACCCTCACCCTGCGCAACCTCGAACGCGACGGACTGCTCATCCGGACCGTCCACGCCACCGTGCCACCCAGGGTCGAATACACCGCCACCGACATCGCCCACGAACTGCACGACACCCTGCTCACCCTCACCCGGTGGGCGGAACGCCACCGCGCCACCATCGCCGCCGCCCGGACCACCTACGACCGGACCCACCACCCGGCCGGCACCCCCGACGACCCCACCGGCTGCTGACCCGCGCCCCACCCCGCCCCCGGACGGCAGCCGATCAATAGGGTGGAGCCGTGACCGTCACCTACACCGCAGCCCCCGGCCGCTACGACTCGATGACCTACAACCGCGCCGGCCGAAGCGGCCTGCGCCTACCCCCGATCTCCCTGGGCCTGTGGCACAACTTCGGCCACGAACGCCCCTGGCAGCGCCAACGCGACATCGTCCGGCGCGCCTTCGACCTCGGCGTCATCCACTTCGACCTGGCCAACAACTACGGCCCACCGCCCGGCTCCGCCGAGGAGAACTTCGGCCGGATCCTGGCCACCGACTTCGCGCCCTACCGCGACGAACTCATCATCTCCACCAAGGCCGGCTACGACATGTGGCCCGGCCCGTACGGCGAATGGGGCTCCCGCAAGTACCTCGTCGCGTCCCTGGACCAGTCGCTGCGCCGGATGGGCCTGGACTACGTCGACATCTTCTACCACCACCGGCCCGACCCGGACACCCCGCTCGAGGAGACGATGGGCGCCCTCGACGCCGTCGTACGCGCCGGCAAGGCCCAGTACGTCGGCATCTCCAACTACAACTCCGAGCAGACCGCGAAAGCCGCCGCGATCCTGCGTGACCTCGGCACCCCGCTGGTCCTGCACCAACCGTCGTACTCGATGGTGAACCGGTGGATCGAGCGGGACAACCTGCTCGACACCCTGGAGGAGGCCGGCGCCGGGTGCATCGCCTTCAGCCCCCTGGCCCAGGGCCTGCTCACCGACCGGTACCTGCACGGGGTCCCCGCCGACTCCCGCGTCGCGACCAGTGTCTTCCTCAACGAGAGCCACCTCAGCGACACCACCATGACCAAGGTCCGGGCCCTCAACGAGATCGCCGCCCGCCGCGGTCAGACCCTCGCCCAGCT
Source organism: Micromonospora sp. NPDC004704 (assembly GCF_053601675.1). Lineage (NCBI taxonomy): Bacteria > Bacillati > Actinomycetota > Actinomycetes > Micromonosporales > Micromonosporaceae > Micromonospora > Micromonospora sp. NPDC004704. The sequence continues at coordinate 461,705 of NZ_JBSGCD010000001.1, forward strand.
CGCCCTCGCCTGGGCGCTGCGGGACAAGCGGATGACCAGCCTGATCATCGGCGCCAGCAGCGTCACCCAACTCGAGGACAACATCGCCGCCCTCGACAACGTCGAACTCAGCGACGCCGAACTCGCCGAGATCGAACCGTACGCCACGGAGGAGTAGCCGGCCCGCTGGTGCTGCGTCCACTGCGGTGCACGCGGCACCAGGCCCGGCCCACTCACCCCGCCGGCCGACTCCGTGACTGCACCACCTGCGACTCCACCTGGGCCAACGTCTCCCGGATGTGGTCCACGACATCCGCCGGCACGTCCAACCACATCAACGTCGCCAGCAGGTGCGCACCAACCCGCGCATAGTGCGCCGACGGGATGCCGAGCCCCTGGTGCGCCTGCGCCAGACCACGACCGGTGTACGCGTCCGGCCCGCCGAGCAGCACGGTCAGCATCGCCCCCAGATGACGCCGCTGGGCAGCCATCTCCACCGTCTCGAAATAACCGGCGAGGTCCGGCTCGGCCAACACCCGCTCGTAGAAGATCCGTACCGCCGCCTGGACCGCGACCGCCCCACCGATCCGCTCGTACGCCGACCCGGCACCGTCACCACCCGGTACGGCCTGCTCCGGCAGCTCGACCGTGTCCTCGATCGAGGCGTCCCTTGTCGACGACGCGTTGGCTTCCGTTTCCGTCACGGCATGTCCTTCCGGCGGCAGACTGAGCGGCCACTCCGACCCGGCAACCGGCACCGACGAACACACGCCGACACGGAACCGTCACATCAGGACAACCGCAGTCGGACGATAGCGCACAACACACACAGTGTCACGCACCCATCACCGAACGGTGACGAATCTGTCGCTGACCCACCGGTCAAGCACGCAACGCGTCGTCCACACCGGACTCACGCGGCCCCAGGAACACCGGATCCCGACGACTCACCACATCCACCACCGCCTTCACCGCCGCGAACCGCTCCCGGAAACTCCCCCACCGCCACGCCCGCCCGAACCGGCTCACCGAATCGTCGCCCACCCCCACCGCGTCCAACCCCACCTGCCGGCACACCGCCACCGCCCGCTCCACATGGAAACTCTGCGTCACCACGATCACCTGCCGCACCCCGAAAATCCGCGAAGCCCGCAGACACGAGTCATAGGTGTCGAAACCCGCATGGTCCTGCACCACCCGCGACGCCGGCACACCCCGGTCAACCAGCCACCGACGCATCGCCCCCGGCTCGTCGTACTCCCACTCGCGGTGATCGCCCGACACCAACACCACCCGGGCCTTACCCGCGTCGTACAACTCCTTCGCCAACCCCAGCCGGGCCGCCAGGAACGGCGACGGGGCCCCATCGGCGTCCACCTGTGCACCGAGCACCAACACCACCGGCGCAGCCGGCACCCCGGCCGCGTCGAACACGAACTCCCGCGCCGACCGGTCCACCCAGATCGCGCTGCCGACCACCGCCGACGCCCCCAGCAACACCAGCACCACGGCGGACACCAACAACGGGCGCCACCACCGGCGAAGCCGAGTGACCACCGAGACCAGAAGAAGAACAACCCGACGGGAGAAACCCGCGACAACCGACATCACCACAGTGTGGCCGGCACCAACAACAAACCGTCAGCCGGCCCGCCGCCGCGCCCGCCGGGCAGCCAACTCGTCACCGGACACCTCCGGCTCCGTCGACACACCGATCGGCTGCACACCACCGGCCGGCTCCGCCGGCAGATGCGACAACGACCCCTGGATCTCCTTGAACGCACCACCGATCGCGATCCCGAAGACCCCCTGGCCACCCTGAAGCAGGTCGACGACCTCCTCCGGGGAACGGCACTCGTAGACCGTCGTGCCATCCGAGATCAACGTGATGCCGGCAAGATCCCCGACGCCACGCGAACGCAACGCCTCGATCGCCTTCCGGATGTTCTGCAACGACACCCCGGCATCAAGCAACCGCTTGACCACCTTGAGCACCACCAGATCCCGGAACGAGTAAAGCCGCTGCGTACCGGACCCGGACGCGTCCCGGATACTCGGCACCACCAACGTGGTACGCGCCCAATAGTCCAACTGCCGGTAACTGATACCCACCGCGGAACAAGCAGTCACCCCGCGGTACCCGACCGCACCGTCACCCTCCACGAAGGGATCGACAGGCACGCCGCCGTCGGTGTGGCGATGATCTGATGTCCCCGGATCAGGGTCCTGTGGCTCGTGCATCCGGACAACCTCCCCGCCAGTGCGGTGACACGTCGTTTCCGGGACGTGCACCCCTCGACAAGGCCAACCCTATAGCGACCACGAACCGAACAGCCGCAGGATTCAGCGCGACACGCCGCGTACAAGGCGACACACGACGCACCCAGCACGTCACCGTACGACCGGACCCCAACAGGCCCGGCACGATCAACCCGCGAAATCCTCCGGCTGAACCTGCTCCAGGAACTCCCGGAACTTCTCGACCTCGTCCTCCTGCTCATCAGGAATAACGATCCCGGCCTCGGTCAGCACCTGCTCCGCGCACCTGATCGGCGCACCCACCCGCAACGCCAACGCGATCGAGTCACTCGGCCGGGCCGAAACCCGCAACCCGTCCCCGATCAGCAGGTCGGCGTAGAAGACGTTCTCCTTCAGCTCGGTGATCTCCACCGCACGCAACGGCGCCTCAAGCGCCGCCAGGATGTCCCGCAACAGATCATGGGTCAACGGCCGAGCCGGTTTGACCCCCTGCTGCTCGTACGCGATCGCGGTCGCCTCCACCGCACCGATCCAGATCGGCAGGTAACGGTCACCCTCGACCTCCCTGAGCAGGACGATCGGCTGGTTGCTGGGCAGCTCCACCCGAACCCCGACCACGCTCAGCTCGCGCACCGCCGCCTCCGTGTCGTTGTGTCTTCCCCAGCACCGTGACCCGGCGACCAAACCCTCAGCCACCGCAACCGGCCCCTTCACCTGCACGGTACACGGGCCGCGAGACGGTCGTCCCACGCGCGCCGCCGCACCGTTGCACGCCCCACAGGGTTACCCCGCGAAGCCTACGGCACGCCCGCGACCGCAGATCTTTCCCACCGCACGAGCACGAATCAACGGCCCAGCATCGACCGCAACCCCACCCGCACCAGAGCCGCGTGCAACTGCTGCGACAACCCGACCAACTCCCGCGCCGCCTCCGCCGCCCGAGCCCGCGCCGCCGGATCGTTCTGCCGCGCCAACGGCGCAATCAACTGCTCGAACAAACCCACCTCGCGGTCCGCAGCCGTCCGAAACGCCCGCAGATGACGCGGCTCCAATCCGTACGCGGCCAACCCCGCCACCGCCTGGGCGATCGCCAACGCATCCGAGTCGTACCACCCCGGCGGCCGGGACACGATCAACCCCAGCCGCTCCAACTCGGTCAACGTCACATCATCGATCCCCGTACGCGCCACCAGATCCGACCGGGTCACCCGCGCATCCGCCGACTCCACCGGCCCCGAGGCAGCACCGTCCCGGCCCGGAACCTCACCAGCCGGACCAACCGCCACCAACGCCGGCCGCTGCCGCCCCGGAGTCTCCGGCTCCCGCCCCAGATCCTCCAACTGCTCCCGGATGACCCGCAACGGCAGATACTGATCCCGCTGCGCGGTCAGCACGAACCGCAGCCGGGCCACATCCTCCCAGCTGTACTTCCGGTAGCCGGCCGGCGTACGTTGCGGCTCAACCAGACCCTCCGCCTCCAAGAACCGCAACTTGGAAATCGTGGTATCGGGAAACTCCACCCGCAGCTGAGCCAGCACCTCACCGATGCTCATCAGCGGCTGGGCCCGGCCGGCCGAAGCCGTGGGCGCAGCCGCTGCCGCACGCTCATTCACCCCCGGCCGGCCTCCTCCTCCGGGCGCGGACCGGCGATAAAGACCAACCGGAACTTGCCGATCTGCACCTCGTCGCCATTGCTCAGAGTGGCCGCCTCGACCCGCTCCCGATTGACGTAGGTGCCGTTCAAACTCCCCACATCGCGGACGGTGAACGTACCGCCGTCCCGGTGGAACTCGGCGTGCCGACGCGACACCGTCACGTCGTCGAGGAAGATGTCACTGTCAGGATGCCGACCACTGGTGGTCACGTCGTGGTCCAGGAGGAACCGGGCCCCGGCATTCGGACCACGCCGAACGACGAGCAACGCCATGCCCGGAGGCAACGAACCCGACATCCGGCTCGGCACGACATCGGCATCCGGTCCCTCCAGCACTTCGTCCAGTGCACCGAGGTTGAGCGTCGATGTGACGTCGAGTGGGGGGAACTCGTCGTCTGGGCGCGTCATGGGACCACCTCACGGATCTGTTCGGTCGGCGTCGGGGGTGGCGGGTCTGGCCGCCGGGCTGTAAAGCCCAGCGGCTGGCTCACCCGTGCCTGGGAAGGCAATTCCACAACGCGCAACTATTGGATTCTCGGTCGACTGAGCGAGCCTAGCCAGCGCCGAAATACAGGGCAACCAGACGCGCGGGCACAACCCGGCCCGAGCGCGCCCAACTCAGCTTTCGGTCAATTCCCGGTACGCCGCCGCGGTCAACAGACCCTCGACCGCCGCCGGCCCACCCGGAGCGATCTCCAGCAACCAACCCGCACCGTACGGATCACTGTTGATCAACTCCGGCGTATCGCCGAGATCGGCGTTACGCGCCACCACCGTGCCACTCACCGGGGCGTAGATCTCCGAAACACTCTTCGTCGACTCGATCTCACCCAGCGACTCACCCGCCTCGACCGTGGCGCCCTCGTCCGGAAGCTGAACATAGACGATGTCACCAAGAGCGTCCTGCGCGAAGTGGGTAATGCCCACCCGCACCGAGCCGCTACCGTCGCCCGCCACCCACTCGTGCTCGGCCGTGTAACGCAGGTCCTCAGGAATCACCAGCCGCGTCCTTCGTCGTCGCTCTGATCGGTACCGCACCACGGATGGTACGGCCGCGCCCGGTCAGGAGACCGGGCGCGCGTGCTTCAGGTCCAGCGGAGCGCTCAGGGTCGTCACGTCGACCACCTCCCGCTCTTGGACGGTCACGTTACCGCCGTCCCCACTCACCGACGCCACCACCCCGCCCGGAATGTTCAACGCGGTCCGCATCGTCGATGGATCACCGATCACCGTGATCGTGTACGGCCCCACCAACCTCCGCCCACTGACCGCGATACCGCCATCATCGTCCAGGAAGAAAGTGCTGGCCACGATCCGTACCGTCGCACCACCACCGGAGATCTGCATCGCCTCCGCGCCCGCACCCCGCAACTCCTGCACCGCGTCCAGCACCGTCGCCGCCTCGATCGACTCCGACCCCGCCGAGAACGTCACAGTCAACCCCGGCCCCCGCGCCGGCAACGTCCCCGCCAGGATGCCCAACTCGTCAGCCCGCCGCGTCGCCTCGTCCAACGCCGCCTGCCGCCCCTGCGCACCCGAGGCAAGCTGCCGCTGACTGTCCTCCAGACCAGCGATGTCCTGACGCAGCCGCTCCTCCTGGGACTCCAGATCCGACAGGATCCGCACCAGGTCCTCCTGCCGCGTCGCCGCCAACTCCGGATCCGCCGAATTCGTCTTCAACTGCACCACCAGCGTGAACCCGAGCAGAGCCAACAACACCGCGATGATCACACTCGCACCGCTCCACCGGGACCGCAACGACAGACCCCGCACCGGAGCACCCCCGGCGACCGGCTCCTGACGACCCTCCGGCGCCTCAGCCACGGCATCCGGCTCGTCTACCCCCGCCGGATCATCCCTGCCGACCACCAACCGGCGCGCCGCACCCAGGTCCACCGTCGGCCCGTCACCGACCCCGTCGCCCACATCCGGCAACGCCTCCGACCGGCCCACCGCATCGGCCCCGGACACCGCCGACGCTCCCGGATCCACACCGCCCGTCGACGGCCTCTCCACCGGCCCCGACCCGCCCGGGGACGCGTCGGACTCGGACCCGGACTGCCGCTGCTCGTCGCTCATCGCCGCAAACCTACGCCCGGAACAGGTGCCGACGAATCGCCGCCACATTGCCGAAGATCCGGACACCGAGCACCACCACGACACCCGTGGACAACTGACCACCCACACCGAGCTGGTCACCCAGGTAGACGATCACACCCGCGACCAGCACGTTCGAGATGAACGAGATCACGAACTGCTTGTCGTCGAAGATCCCGTCGAGCTTCGCCCGTACCCCACCGAACACCGCGTCCAGCGCCGCGACCACCGCGATCGGCAGATACGGCAGCAACGCCGCCGGCACCGTCGGGTCCAGCACCACGCCGAGCACCACGCCGGCGAGCAACGCGAGTACGGGGATCATCGGCCGCCTCCGGAGGGGCTGAGGGATGACCCGGCGCCAGGCGACGCCGGACTGGTGGAACGCGCCGCCCCGGAAGGCGACGGCGACACGGAGGGAACCGCGTACCGCAGTTGGGGTTCACTGGCCGCCGGCAGCGTCAGATCATCGGCCCCACGCACACCGAACGACATGCCATGCTCCGCCGCGACCTGACGCAACAGATTCGCCGCGTCACTGTCCCGGAACCGGCGCTCCAACTGACCCGGGCCGATCGCCGACACCTCGTACGGCCCGGTCACCGGCCGGAAGTCGACCAGGATCGCACCACCGGCAGCCCGGATCGTCGACGTCGCGGTAAGCCGCTGACCATTGATCGAAACCGCTTCCGCGCCAGCGCTCCACAGGGCATTCGCGATGTCCTGAAGATCCCGGTCCAACACCTTGCCGAGGTTAGTACCGCCAGCCCCGGTCACCGCATCCGCCTCCGACGGCCCGTCGGCGACCCGAACCACGACACCATCACCCTTGACCCGCCCCAGACCCGTCGCCGCCTCCAGATCACGCAACCGGGCCGCGTCACTCCCGGACAGCGCCGCGTCCCGCTGCCGGTTCACGTCCTCGCGCAACCCGTCCGCCCGACGGGTCAGCTGGTCAGCCTCGCTCTCCCGCTGCTTGATCTGCGCCACCAGCCCCGCCCGCGCCTGGGCCCGCCCCGGCTCCCCCTCGATCGTCTGCCGGTACGCGATCGCCAGCAGGAAGCCGAGCGCCGCCAGGGTGATCACCGTCACCACCCGGATCGTGGACCGCCGCCATCCGGTCGGCCCGCGACCCGCACGCCGACTCAACGCCGCATCCGAGTAACCGGGATCGAGCGGATTCTGGAACAGCTCGGTCAGGAAGTCGGGGGCGTAGGTGCGTTCCGGTCCGCGCCCGGCGCTCATCCGGCCTCCCGGCGGGCCGTACGGATCAGCCGGGCAGCCTGGATCAGGTAGAACACCCCGGCGGCCCAGTAGAGCACCAGACCCCACCAGGCCAGGCCCCACCCGATCGCGCCGGCCGTCGTCGCCGCGCCCGGCACCGCGTCGGCGAGCAGCAGCGTCGGGAACGCGGCCAGCAGGATGAACGTGGCGGTCTTGCCGAGGTAGTGCACCGGCGGTGGACCGTACCCGTACCGGCGCAGGACCAGCAGGGAACCGAAGAGCAGCAGCTCACGGGCGAGCAGCGCGGCGGTGAACTCCCACGGCACGATCTCGCGGGCGGTGAACCCGGCCAGGGTGGCCAGGATGTAGAGCCGGTCGGCGGTCGGGTCGAGCAACTCCCCCAGGCGGCTGACCTGGCGCAGCCGGCGGGCGACGTACCCGTCGACCCAGTCGGTGGTTCCACCGACGGCGAGGACCACCAGGGCGGCGACGTCCGCGTGCGGTCCCAGCAGCAGATAGAGGAAGAGGGGTACGCCGAGCAGGCGGACGAAGCTGATCAGGTTGGGAATGGTGAGCACCCGGGTCGCCGCGTCCTCGGACTGGGCGGCGGTGCCCCCGGTTGGCTGGGCGTCGTCTGCCCGCGCCGGCCGACGCGACACCGAACCTCCCTCTGCGGCTGGTCCGGCGCCCGCTGAGGCGGGTCGTTCCGGGACCGTGCGCGCTCCGGCCGGTGCTCACGGGCCCCTCGCGGTGGCCTCGTGATCATGCCGGCTCCTGGCACAGTCGCCGTGGCCCGCCGATGAGCGGACGTCCGGGGCTGCTGATTTGCGGTGTCACTATATCCGCCCCCCGCTGGCGGGCTGCGGGTGCCGAGGCGGGTCGTTGTCAGGTGACGAGCGACACAACCTGTAACGCATCCTAGGACGCTAGTGGAATGACCGGATCGGACCGCCCTTCACCTGCCAGCGGGCCGAGGCCGGGGCGAGCGGTCCATTTGTAGGATTCGGGGGTGGAAACAACCGATCCGGTGGACATCGCCGTCGAGGCGTGGATGGCGTCCCTTGCCATGTTCTCGGTCACCCAGCCGAACGGCTTCTACCGGATGGGCGCCCACGGCACCTCCGAGCTCATCACCGGTGCACCGATGTCCCTGCTGAACGGCGTGATCAGCATCGACCGGGAGCCCGACGTCGAGGAGATCGCGGCCTTCGCCACCTCCCCGAAGTTGACGCCGGTCGCCTGGAGCATCCAGACCCGCGGCGACGAGCCCATCCAGGGGATCGAACGGACCGCCACCGAACACGGGCTGACCAAGCGGACGACGTTGCCCTTCATGACCAAAGCCCTCACCACCGTCGACGCGCAGCTCCCGAAGACCGACGCACCACGGGTACGCGGGCTGACAGGTACCGACAGCGAGCTCTACCGGACGGTGATGGCGGCCGGCTACGAAGGTCCACCGGAGATCTTCGCGGTCCTCAGCTCGCCCGCCGTACTCGACCACTCCGCGATGCGTGGGTACGTCGCCGAGGTGGACGGCGTACCGGTCGCCTCCTCATTCGGCGTCGTGGTGGACGACCACGTGGGGGTGTTCAACATCGCCGTACCGCCGGAGCACCGGCGACGCGGCTACGGCCGGGCGGCGACCGCCGAGGTGCTGCGGGAGGCGTACGCGGCGGGAGCACGGACCGCATTCCTGCACGCCAGCCCGATGGGCGTCGGGCTGTACCAGGACATGGGCTTCCGGGTGGCGGAGAACTGGACGATCTTCACCTCGTGACCCCGCTCCCCCGCTCGGCCCGGGAGGGTGGTGACCCGCGCCGACGGGTCACCACCGTGCACGACGGTCAGCTCGGCGAGCTGGTGGCCGGCTCCGGAGCGGCGAACGGCACCGCGGCGGCAACCGGCTCCGGCTCCCCCACCGGGTGCCGCCACAGGCCGCGCTGACGCAGGATCGGCAGCACACCCTCACCGAACCAGTACGCCTCCTCCACGTGCGGATGCCCGGAGAGGATGAACTCGGTGATGCCGAGGGCGTGGTACTCCGCGATCCGGTCGGCGATCTCGGTGTGGCTGCCGACCAGCGCCGTACCGGCTCCGCCCCGGACCAGACCCACACCGGCCCAGAGGTTGGGGGCGATCTCCAGCCCGTCCCGCGAGCCGCCGTGCAGGGCGATCATCCGGCGCTGCCCCTCGGACTCGCTGCGCGCCAACCCGGCCTGGACCGCCTTGATGTCCGCCTCCGGAATGCCGTCGAGCAGCCGCTGGGCCTGCGCCCAGGCCTGCTCGGAGGTGTCCCGGGCGATCACGTGCAACCGGATACCGAAGCGGAGTTCCCGCCCGGCCTCGGCGGCGAGGCCACGGATCCAGGCCAGCTTCTCGGCCACCTGGGCCGGCGGCTCACCCCAGGTGAGGTAGACGTCGGAGTGTGCCACCGCGACCGGGCCGGCCGCCTTCGACGACCCACCGAAGTAGATCGGTGGGACCGGGTCCGGCAGACGGCCGAGCTTCGCCTGCTCGACGCGTACGTGCGGGCCGTCGTGGGTCACCGTCTCACCGCGCCACAGCGCCCGCACCACGTGCAGGAACTCGTCCGTACGGGCGTAGCGGGCGTCCTTGTCGAGGAAGTCGCCGTACGCCCGCTGCTCGTGGCTCTCGCCGCCGGTGACCACGTTGAGCAGCAGCCGCCCGTTGGACAGGCGCTGGAAGGTGGAGGCCATCTGGGCGGCGAGCGTGGGCGAGAGCATGCCGGGGCGGAACGCGACCAGGAACTTGAGCCGCTCGGTGACCTCCGACAGCATCGCGGTGGCCAGCCAGGCGTCCTCGCACCAGGCACCGGTCGGGGTGAGGGCGCCCTCGAAGCCGAGTTGTTCCGCGGTGCGGGCGATCTGCCCGAGGTAGGCGACCGTCGCTGGCCGGGCGCCGCCGGCCGTACCCGCGGCCAGCCCGTGCCCGCCGCCGACGATGTCGCGGCTGTCGCCGTAGGTGGGTAGGAACCAGTGGAAGGTCAGGGCCATGGTGCTCTCTTTCGATCCGGGTGGAGCGTCTCGGTACGGAAGGTCCGGGGTCAGGCCGCGATCGGCAGCGCGCGGGGCGCCAGGGCCGCGGCGAAGGTGTCCACCACCGCGTGCAGCGCCGGGGCGGCCGTCGCCTCGACCACCGTCGCGCCGTCGGCCCCGGTCAGGATCAGCTGGTCCAGCAGGAAGTAACCGGGCACGATGTGCGCCGCGCCCATGGCGTTGAGCACCGGTCGCATCGCGTAGTCGATCGCCAGTACGTGGGCGAGGGTCCCGCCGGTGGCCAGCGGCAGCACCACCTTGCCGGCGAGGGCGTACTGCGGCAGCAGGTCGAGCAGTGCCTTCAGGGCGCCGCTGTAGGACGCCTTGTAGACCGGGGTGGCGACCAGCAGGCCGTCGGCGGCGGCGAGTGCGTCCGCCACCGCGACGATCGCCGGGTGGGCCGGGTCGGCGCCGAGCAGCGCGTCCGGCGGCACGTCCCGGATCGACAGGGCGCGGACCTGGTGCCCGCCGCCGGCGAGGCGACCGGCGAGCAGTTCGACCAGCCGCTCGGTACGCGAGGTGGCCGACGGCGAACCGGAGATGGCGAGGATGGTGGGCATGCGCTCTCCTCGGGTCGTGACAGCACACCGTGCCGGTACCGGGACGCCGGGTGGCGGCGCCGGAGGGTGGATCTTCCGCAGCTTATCTATAATTCCTATCGGTTGAGTAGACCTTTCCGCCAAGTTGATCAAGTTGGGTCGGGTGAGACGCGACACCCGGTCGGCACCCCCGTCGTAAATACCGATTTTTTCTATCGGTCGAATAGGACAAGCCACCCCGAGCGACCTCCGCCACCACTCCCAACGGGCGCCCATATCCGCAGCTCACGATGCCTTCAGCCGGGTCCGTCGGTGGGCCACACGAGCGGGAACGGGAGCAGACAGGGATGCGGAGTGACCTGCGTCACAGGACATTGACGGCGTTGGGCGACCGCCCAAAGCATGGTCGCCGGCAGCCACCACCGCGCCTCCATTCACTGTGGAGCGTTCACCGTCCTCGATGCTCGGGAGTCACTCATGTCGATCGGCACGCGTACCGGCAGCCGAGGCTGGCGAAGAATCCTGGCGATCGCGCTCAGCGCGGGCCTGCTGGCCACGGTCGGCCTGGTCGCCGGCTGCGGGGACGGCGACGACGCCTCGGGCGCCGAGGCGCCACTTCGCGTGGGTTACCAGCGATTCGGGGGCCTGAGCCTGGTCAAGGCGCGCAACGCGGCGGCCGGCACCACCTGGTCGCTGTTCGAAAGCGGCCCGGCACTGACCGAGGCGTTCAAGGCCGACGCGATCGACATCGGCCAGGTGGGCGAGGCCCCGCCGATCTTCGCCGCCGCGGGGAAGATCCCCTTCAAGATCATCGGCACCTCGGCCGAGATCCCCGAGGGCGAGGCGGTACTGGTCAAGGAGGGCAGCGGGATCAACAGCTTCGCCGACCTCAAGGGCCGGACGGTCGCCCTGAACAAGGGCTCGAACGTGCACTGGCTGCTGGTACGACTGCTCGAAGCCAACCAGATGACGCTCGACGACATCCAGGTCAAGTACCTCAAGCCCGCCGAGGGCCGGCCCGCGTTCGACGCCGGGCAGGTCGACGCATGGATCATCTGGGACCCGTACTTCGCCCTCGCCGAACAGCCGGGGGTGAAGATCCTGGCCAACGCGACCGGTCTGGCCGGCAACCGGGAGTACCTGCTGGTCTCCCCCGACGCGTTGAAGAACAAGCCCGAGCAGATCCGGGCGTTCCTCGAGACCTACCGCGAGGTCACCGACTGGGGCATCGCCAACCCGGCCGACCGGGCCAGGATCCTGGCCCCCGAGCTGAAGATCCCCGAGGACGTCACCACCCGCGCACTCGCCCGCAGCGCCCGCCCCCTGGCCCCGGTCACCCCGGCGATCGGTGACGAACTCCAGGCCATCGCGGACGGCTTCACCAAGCTCGAACTCATCCCGACCTCGATCGACATGCGGGACCGGGTCGACACCCGGTTCGCCGAGGTACTCGGGTGACCCGACCAACGCTGGTGCCGACCCAAGGCCCGGACGGTCCCACCGCGGCGGGCGTACCAGCCGCGTCGGTACCGTCCGGGCCGAGGCGCCGCCGCCGCACCGGCGCCCGGTGGCGACGGGTGATCAGTCCGTTGGTGCTCGTACTGGCCTGGGAACTGGCGTCCCGCACGGGCCTGCTGGCACCGGAGAAGCTCTCCGCCCCCAGCGAGGTGCTCCGTACCGGGTGGCGGCTGGCCGTCGACGGGATCCTCTGGACCCACCTGACCGACTCGCTCACCCGAGCGGCGATCGGACTGGCCATCGGCGGCACCCTCGGGGTGGTGCTGGGCGCTCTGGCCGGACTGCTCCGGATCGGGGACGACCTGGTCGACCCGCCGGTGCAGATGGCCCGGATGCTGCCCCACCTCGGCCTGGTCCCGCTGCTCATCATCTGGGTCGGCATCGGCGAGTCGCTCAAGATCACCCTGGTCTGCCTCGGTGCGTTCTTCCCGATCTACTTCAACATGTACGCCGGCATCCGCGACATCGACGTACGCCTGGTCGAGGCGGCCCGGACCTGCGGGTTGAACGCGTTGCAACGGATCCGGCACGTGATCCTGCCCGGCGCGCTGCCCGCCCTGTTCCTCGGCCTCCGGCTGGCCATCGGCGCCGCCTGGCTGAGCCTGGTCGTCGGCGAACAGGTCAACGCCCAGACCGGCATCGGCTTCCTCATGATGGAGGCGCGGGAGTTCAGCCAGACCGACGTGGTGGTGCTCGGCCTGCTCATCTACGCCCTGCTCGGACTGCTGTCGGACGTCGCGCTGCGAACCCTGGAGAGGAGGGCGTTGACATGGCGGACCGGCGTACACATCCAGGCGAGCTGAACGGCACCGATGACCGGGCACCGGTGGTCACCGCGACCGGGGTCCGGCGGGACTTCGACGGCACGGTGGTGCTCGACGGCGTGGACCTGCGCATCCGGCCGGGCGAGGTGGTGGCGCTGCTCGGCGGCTCCGGCTCCGGCAAGAGCACCCTGCTGCGAGCACTCGCCGGACTCGACCCCGAGGCCGGCGGCACCATCGAGGTCCGGGGCCGGCCGGCGGTCGTGTTCCAGGAACACCGGCTGCTGCCCTGGAAACGCGTCGGCGACAACGTCGCGCTCGGCCTCACCGGCCCCGACGTACGCGACCGGGTCCGGGCGGCACTGACCGAGGTCGGCCTCGCCGACCGGGACCGGGCCTGGCCGGCGCAGCTGTCCGGGGGCCAGGCGCAGCGGGTCGCGGTCGCCCGCGCCCTGGTCCGGGAACCCGAGGTGCTGCTGCTCGACGAGCCGTTCGGTGCCCTCGACGCACTCACCCGACTGCGGATGCAGGGCCTGCTCGGCCGGCTCCGGGCCGAACACGGCTTCGCCGCCCTGCTGGTCACCCACGACGTCGACGAGGCACTGCTGCTCGCCGACCGGACGCTGGTCCTGGAACACGGCCGGATCGTCGAGGACGCGGCCGTACCCCTGCCCCATCCGCGCACGCACGACGCACCCGGCTTCGGTGGGCTCCGCCGGCACCTGCTCGACCGGCTCGGGGTGCCGGTCGCCTGAGACCGGCGCCGGTCAGGAGTGGCCGGCGCCGGCCGCCCAGGTGGCGAACATCCGGGCGTACGGGCCGTCGCGGGTGAGCAGCTCCCGGTGGGAGCCGGACTCGGCGATGCCGTGGTCGTCGATCACGATGATCCGGTCCGCCCGCGCGGCCGTGGAGAGCCGGTGCGCGACCAGGATCGCCGTACGCCCCTCCAGCAGTACGTCCAGCGCCGCCTCAACCCGCAGCTCGGACTGGAGATCCAGGTTCGCGGTGGCCTCGTCGAGCAGGACCACCCGGGGCTGGGCCAGGAACGCACGGGCCAACGCGAGCAGTTGCCGCTCACCGGAGGAAACCGACTGACCACGTTCGTGCAGCGGGGTCGCCAGCCCCTGCGGCGAACGTTCGACCAGGTCCCGCAAGCCGACCGCGTCCACCGCCGCCCACACCTCGTCGTCGGTCGCCTCGGGCCGGGCGAACGCCACGTTGTCCCGGATCGAGCCGGCGAACAGGAACGGCTCCTGCGGCACCACGCCGATCTGCCGGCGCAGCGAGGCGAGGGTGACGTCACGCAGGTCGTGCCCGTCGATCAGCACCCGGCCGGCGTCCGGGTCGTACAGCCGGGTGACCAGCTTCGCCAGGGTCGACTTGCCGGCACCGGTCGGCCCCACGCACGCGACGGTCTCCCCCGCGGCGATCCGCAGGCTGATCCCGCGCAGCACCGGCCGGGCCGGGTCGTAGCCGAAGGTCACGTCGTCGAACTCGATCTCACCGCCGACCGGGGGCAACGCCGTCGCGTCCGGCGCCTCGACCACGCTCGGCGGGGTCTGCAGCAGCTCCCGCAGCTTGCTCACCGCCGCCCGGCCCTGCTGGTAGCTGGTGTAGAGCTGGACGAGCTGCTGGACCGGCTGGAAGAAGGCGTTGAGGTAGAGCACGAAGGCGGTCAGCTCACCGATGCTCAGCTCCCCGCGCAGCACCATCCGGCCACCGATGAACAGCAGCGCGGCCAGGCCGAGCAGGCCGATCGCCGAGCTGCCCGGACCGTAGACGGCGCTGATGTGCCCGGTGAAGTCGTTGGCGTCGCGGTAGCGGCCGACCACCTCCCGGTGGGCCAGGACGTTGCGCTCCTGCCGGTTGTGCGCGGTCACCACCCGTACGCCGTGCAGGCCCTCGGCGAGGTCGGAGAACATCGCCGCGACCGCGTCACGCTGCCGCCGGTAACCGCGGTCGGAGGCGATCCGGAACCAGATCGAGGCGGCGGCCAGCGGCGGCAGGACCAGCACCAGCATGATCAGGGCGAGTTCCGGGTCGTAGCCGACCAGCACCGCGACGATCACCAGCATGGTGAGCGCGTGCCCGGCGAACTGGGCCAGGCCGTCCTGGAGGAGCTGTTGCAGCGACTCGATGTCCGAGGTCATCCGGGTCATCGTGACCCCGGCCTTCTCCCGGGTGAAGTAGTCCATGGACAGCCGCTGGAGCTGGGCGAAGACGCGTACCCGCAGGTCGCGCATGGCGTACGCGGCCAGCCGGCCGGTCTGCCGGGTCCGGGCCGCCGCGGCGAGCCCGCCGAGCAGGACGGTGGCCGCGAACGCGCCGGTGGCCAGCAGCAGCACCGACGGGTCCCGGGCCACGATGCCGTGGTCGATGCCGACCTGCACCAGGTACGGCCCGGCCTGCAACAGCAGCGTCTCCAGGACCACCAGCAGGCAGGCGACGAGCAGGGTGCCCCGGTAGCGGGCGACGATGGTGGACAGGGTCAGCGGTGGCTCGTCCGGCGGCCGGGCGGTGAAGGTGTTGGACTGCGGTTCGGGCTCGGGCTCGCTCGCCTCCAGCCGGGCGACACCGGCGAGCAGCTCGTCCGGGATCCCGGCGAAGGGCAGCCCGTTGCCGTGGTTGGCCGACTTGCCGCTGCCCCGGCCGGCGCCGATCCCGCCGAGGCCACCCATCGGGCCGCCGGCCGACCCGCCACCGGGTCCGCCGAAGCCGCCACCGAACATGCTCATCGCGACACCTCGATCGCCGGTCCCAGCCCCTGGCGCGGCGCTGTACCGGTGCCGGGCCCGTCCACGGGTGCGGTCGGGTTCCGTTCGGCGAGGACCGCCCGGTAGCGGGGTTCGGTGGCGAGCAGGTGAGCGTGACTGCCCTCGGCCACCACCCGGCCGGCCTCCATCAGGACCACCCGGTCGGCGAGCCCGATGGTGGAGAGCCGGTGCGCGACGATCACGGTGGTCCGGCCCCGCATGAGGTCGCGCAGGGCAGCGTGGATCCGGTGCTCCACCGTCACGTCGATGGCGCTGGTCGCGTCGTCGAGGACCAGCACCGGCGGGTTGACCAGCAGCGCGCGGGCGATGGCGAGGCGCTGACGCTGGCCGCCGGACAGGGTGTAGCCGCGCTCCCCGACCACCGTGTCGTAGCCCTCCGGCAGAGCCCGGACGAAACCGTCCGCCCCGGCCGCGACCGCCGCCGCGACAACCTCCTCGAGGCTGGCGTCCGGGCGGCCGTAGGCGATGTTGTCCCGGATCGACACCGAGAACAGGAACGGCTCGTCCGGCACGATGCCGACCTGCTCGCGCAGCCGGTCGAGGTCGAGGTCGCGGACGTCGTGCCCGTCGATGCGGACGGCGCCGCTGTCGGCGTCGTAGTAGCGGGCCAGGAGCCGCCCGAGGGTCGACTTGCCCGACCCGGTGCGCCCCACCACCGCCACCGTCTCACCGGCGCGGACCCGCAGGTCCAGGCCGTCGAGGGCGAGCGTGCCGTTCGCGTACGTGAACCGCACGTTATCCAGGTGCAGGTCGCCGCGGAGGTCGGCGCGTACCGGGTGCGGGGGCGACACCACATCGGAGCGGGTGTCCAGGATCTCGTAGATCCGTTGGGCGGAGGCGGCCGCCCGCTGACCCATCATGATCATCATCCCGAGCATCCGGAACGGCGGCTGGAGCATCAGGACGTAGGTGTTGAAGGCGACGATCGTGCCGACCGTGGTCCGCCCGTCGAACACCAGCCAACCACCGGCCAGCAGGACCAGCGCCAGCCCCAGCCGGGGCAGGTTCTCGATCACCGGCGACCAGCGGGAACGGATCCGGGCATCGGTCAGGTACGCCCACCGCACCCGGTCCGCCGCCGTGGCCAGGATGTCGAGCTGCCGCCCCTCGGCCGCGAACGCCTTCACGATCCGGACCCCGTTGATGTTCTCGTCGACCACCGTCGCGAGCCCGGCCAGCCGCGCCTGGATCAACCAGGAGATCGGGAAGATCGCCTTGCGCATGGCGACCCCGAGCAGCCCGATGATCGGCATGGTCACCATCGCGACCAGGGCCAGCGGCACGTTGATCGTGAGCATCAGCACGAACGCGATCCCGGCGATCGTGCACTGCACCAGGATCGACGGCCCGAAGGCGAGGTACATCTGCACCGCCCGGATGTCCGAGCTCGACCGCGACATCAGCTCACCGGTCTGCACCCGGTCGTAGAAGCCGAACGGCATCCGGATCAGGTGGGCGAACATGATGTTGCGCAGGTCGTACTCGATCTCGTACGCGGTGCGCAGCAGGTAGCGCCGGGCCAGGTAGGTGACCACCGTCTGACCCAGCGCCAACCCGACCACCCACCAGACGTACCGGCCCAGGTCACCGCCGCGCGCGATGATCGCGTGGTCGATGCCGAGCCGCATCACGTTGGGGATCTGCACCTGCACGACCAGGCCGACGAACGACAGCACCAGCGAGGTCAGCAGCAGCCGCTTGTGCGCCGCCACCAGCGGGAACGCCCGACGTAGCCAGGACTTGGCCGGATCCGGGTCGATCGCCGCCCGTGGTGCGCGGTAGGTCACGCCGGGCTGCCCGCCGTACTCACCCGCAGCGGGGTCGCCGGCACCGACAACTGCGCCGGGTCCCGGTAGCGGGCGCCCGGGTGCACGTCGTACAGGCGGGCCTGCCCGGCCCCGAACAGGCGCTCGCGCAGGGTCTCACCGTCGTCGTACGACTCCCGGTAGCGACCCCGGCGCCGCAGCTCCGGTACGACCAGCTCGATGAAGTCCTCGGCGGTACCCGGGGTGAGGAACTGGCGCAGGTTGATCCCGTCGATCCCGCCGGTGTCGACCCACCGCTCCAACTCGTCGGCGACCACCTTCGGGGTGCCGGCGACGAAGAACGGGCCCCGGTTGAACGAGCCGATCTGGTCGAGCACCTCACCGACGGTCTGCTCCGGCCGGTAGCGACGACCGAGCCGCTGGTAGCCGGGGTCCTGCCGGGCGATGATGTCGCCGATCCGCTCGTCGCGCGGGTAGCGGGTCCAGTCCAGTCCAGCACCGGCGTGCGCGAGATGACCGTCGACGCTGCGCAACCGCCGGAACTCCGCCACCTTCCGGTCCACCTCGGCGTCGGTACGCCCGACGATCACCGCGGCACCGGCGAGGAACTTGATGTGCTCCGGGTCACGCCCGTACGCCTTGGCCCGGCTGCGGGTGTCCTCGACGTTCGCCCTTACCTCGTCCAGGGTGCTGCCGCCGGTGAAGACCGCCTCGGCGTGCCGGGCGGCGAACTCCTTGCCGGCGTCGGAGGCGCCCGCCTGGTAGATCACCGGGGTGCGCTGCCGGGACGGCTGGGACAGGTGCGGGCCGGCGACCCGGTAGTGCTCGCCGACGTGGTTGATATAGCGGACCTTCGCTGGGTCGGTGTACACCCGGTCGGCGCGGTCCGTGATCACCGCATCATCGTCCCACGAGCCCTCCCAGAGCTTGTAGAGCACGTCAAGGTACTCGTCGGCGATCGCGTACCGGCGGTCGTGCTCCACCTCGTCGGGCAGTCCGAAGTTACGCGCCGCGTTCGGCAGGTACGAGGTGACCACGTTCCACGCCACCCTCCCCTTCGTCAGGTGGTCCAGGGTGCTCATCCGGCGGGCGAACGCGAACGGCGGTTCGTAGGTGGTCGAGAAGGTGGCCGCGAACCCGAGGTTGCGGGTGACCGCCGCCATCGCCGGGATGACCAGCAGCGGATCGTTGTTCGGGATCTGCACCGCCTCGCGCAGCGCCGTCTCCGGGCCGGACCGGAACCCGTCGTACGCGCCGATCACGTCGGCCAGGAAGACCGCGTCGAAGGTGCCGTACTCGAGCAGTTCGGCCAGCTCGGTCCAGAACTCGATGTCGTTGAAGCGGTGCCGGTTGTTGTCCTCGTGCACCCAGAGGCCGTGCGAGATGTGCCCGACGCAGTTCATCTCGAACAGGTTGACGTGGATCTTCTTCTTGGCCGGGTCAGCGGTCATCTTCGGTGTCCTTCGTGAAATGTGGCGTGGCCGTCGCCCCGTAGCGCATCCTAGGAGGCTAGGTGATAGCTAGGTGGAGGTGATCGGGCGCAGCCGGGGCACGGCGGCGAGAAGGGCACGGGTGTACGCGTGCTGCGGGCGCTCGAAGATCTGCGCGGTGTCGCCGGCCTCGACCACCCGGCCGTCCTTCATCACCAGCACCTGGTCGCTGACGTGGTGGATCACGCCCAGGTCGTGCGAGATGAACAGGTACGACACCCCGAGTCGCTGTTGCAGGTCGGCAAGGAGGTCGAGCACCTGCGCCTGGACCGAGACGTCCAGTGCGGAGACCGGCTCGTCGCAGACGATCACCTCGGGCTCGGGAGCGAGCGCCCTCGCGATCGCCACCCGCTGCCGCTGCCCGCCGGACATCTCCAGCGGTCGCCGGCCGAGATAACCGGCATCCAGGCCCACCTGTTCGAGCAATTCGACGGTCCGATCCCGGCGGCCGGCACCACGCGGGTGGCCGATCACCCCGAGTGCCTCACCGATCACCCGCTCGACGGTGTAGCGCGGGTCGAACGAGCTGAGCGGATCCTGGTAGATGACCTGTAGCCGGCGCCGTTCCCGGCGCCGCTCGGCGTGACCGAGGCCGGCCCAGTCGCGGCCGTGCAGGCGTACCTCCCCCGCGTCGGGCTGCTCCACCCCGAGCACCATCCGGGCCGTGGTGGTCTTGCCGGAGCCGGACTCGCCGACGATGCCGAGGGTCCGGCCCTGGCCGAGGGTGAAGGAGACGTCGGAGACCACGGTGCGGCGGACCCCGTCCGGCCCGAGGAACGACTTGGTCAGCCCGCGCGCCTCGACCACGTCCCCGCCGGGCGACCCGCCGTCCGCCGAGGCACCGATGACGGTCTGGCCCGCGGCGGGCTCGGGGGCGACCGGTACGGCGGAAAGCCGGGTGCCCTTCGGACGGGTGCCGGGCACGGCGGCCAGCAGCGCCCGGGTGTAGTCGTGCCGGGGGTCGCCGAGCACCTGCGCGGTCGGCCCGTGCTCGACGATCACGCCGTCGCGCATCACCGCGATCCGGTCGGCGAGCCGGGCCACCACCGCCAGGTCGTGGCTGACCACCAGCATGCCGCCCTCGCTCGTCTTCAACGTCTCCAGCAGGGCCAGCACCTGAGCCTGCACGGTGGCGTCCAGGGCGGTGGTCGGCTCGTCGGCGATCAGTAGCCGCGGCGCGCAGGCGATCGCGGAGGCGATCAACGCCCGCTGCCGCAGCCCGCCGGAGAGCTGGTACGGATACTGCCGGGCCCGCACCTCCGGCTCCGGTACGCCGACCGAGGCGAGCAGTTCGACCACCCGCCGCTGCCGAGCCGTACGGGTGAGCCGGGTGTGCAGGGCCAGCGGCTCGGCGACTTCCCGCCCGATCGGGCGGAGCCCGTCGAGCGAGGAGAGCGCGTCCTGGAGCACGAACCCGATCCGCGCTCCCCGGATCCGGCGCCACCGCCGCTGGGAGAGCCGGGTCAGGTCCTCACCCTCGAAGTCGAGCCGGTCGACGCGTACCCGGGCGCCGGTGCCGGTCAGGCCGACCAGGCTGCGCGAGGTGACGCTCTTGCCGGAACCGGACTCCCCCACCAGGGCCAGGCACTCGCCCCGGCCGATGGTGAAGGAGATCCCGTCGACCACGGTCACCCCGTCGAAGTCGACCCGGAGGTTCTCCACGGTGAGCAGTGGGTCGGCCATCAGGAGGCCCTCCCCTCGGAGCGGCGCCGCAGGTCCCGGCCGACCACCGTCACCGAGAGCACGGTCAGGGTGATGGCCAGACCGGGTACGGCGAGCATGAACCAGTCGTTGGAGATGTACTGGATGCCGGTGGAGAGCATGCTGCCCCACTCGGCCGCCGGTGGCGGGGTGCCGAGGCCGAGGAAGCTCAGCGACGCCCCGTTGGCGATCGCGTCGCCGATCCGGATCGTGGCCAGCACCACCAGCGGCTTGAGCGCGTTCGGCAGCACGTGCCGGGCGATCACCGCCGATCGGCTCAGGCCGAGGGTGGTCGCCGCCTCGACGTACGTGGCCCGGCGGACGACGTGCACCTGGGCGCGGACGATCCGGGCGTAGTACGGAACGCTGGCGAAGGCCACCGCGAACAGCACGTTGGTGGTGCCGGTACCGACCAGGGTGATCACGACCAGGGCCAGCAGCAGGTCCGGCACCGCCAACGCGACGTCGACCAGCCGCATCAGGGTGCCCTCGACGAACCGGCCGCCGATGCCTGCGAGCAGACCGAGCAGGGTGCCGCCGGTGACCGCGAGCGCGGTCGCCCCGAGCCCGAGGATGAGGGTGGGGCGGGCGCCGTGGATGATCCGGCTGAGCACGTCGCGACCGGTCTGGTCGGTGCCGAGCAGATGCCCCGGACCGGGCGGCAGGAACGCGCCGTCCGGGCTGAGCACCAGCGGATCCTGCGGCGCCAGCCAGTCCGGCACCAGCGCCGCGACCACCAGCAGGACGAGGAAGACCGCCGCGAGGGCGACACCGGGACGGACCGACCGGCGCCGGGACCGCCGCCGCCGGGCGGTCGGGGTGGTCGCCGACGGCAGCGCCGCCACGGGTACGTCGAGCGCCGTCACGCCGTCACCACCCTCGGGTCGACCAGGCCGTAGACGATGTCGACGACCAGGTTCACCACCACGTAGACGGCGGCGGCGAAGAGCACCACCCCGAGCACCAGCGGAATGTCCTTGGTGGTGACGGCGGTCAGCATGAGCTGCCCGACGCCCCGGCGGACGAACAGGGTCTCGGTGATCACCGCGCCGCCGAGCAGGGTGCCGATCATGTAGCCGGACATGGTGACGATCTGGATCAGCGCGTGCCGCAGGGCGTGCCGTACGCGTACCGCCGTGTCGCGCATGCCGCGGGTGCGGGCGGTGAGGATGAACGGCTGCTCCAGGACGTCCTCGAGTTCGGCGCGCAGCACCTGGCCGAGCACCGCGGCGATCGGCAGGGCCAGGGTGACCGCGGGCAGGACCAGGGCGGAGAAGCCGTCGTTGCCGGAGACCGGGAACCACCCGGTCCGGAACGAGAAGACGATCAGGAGCAGCAGGCCGAGGACGAACGTCGGGAAGGAGGCGATCACCACCTCGACACCGGAGGCGGTCGACCGTACCCAGCGACGGCGGCCGGCGGTGAAGACCGCCACGGTGACCGCCAGCACCAGGGCCAGCAGCGCGGCGCTGAGCGCCAGGGCGACGGTGGGGCCGAGTTGTTCCCCGATCGCCCGGGTGACCGAGATCCGCTGCTGGTACGACTCACCGAGGTCACCGGTGAGCAGGTTGCCGAGGTAGTTCAGGTACTGCCGGTGCAGCGGCAGGTCCAGCCCGTAGTCCTGGCGTACCCGTTCCAGGACGGCCTGGGTGGGGTTGGCGCCGTCACCGGCGACGGTCGCCAGCGCGGCGTCGCCGGCGGTCGCGTGCAGGGCGAGGAAGGACAGCGTCGCAGCCCCCCAGAGCACCCCGACCCCGGCGAGCACCCGGGCGCCGATCCGTCTGACCTGCGCGCGGGCCCGTTCCGCCCGGGCCGCCACTACTTCTCCAGCCAGGCGTAGGTGAACAGCGGGGTGCCGTGCGAGGTGTCGACCGAGACGTTGTGCAGTTTTCGGCTGAACGCCCAGAGGACCGAGTTGTCGTAGATCGGGATGCCGGGTACGAGTTCGGCGAGGCGACCCTGGACCTGGCTGTAGAGCTTCTGCTGGGTGGCCTGGTCGGTGGTCTGCCGGGCCTGGTCCAGCCACTGGTCGACCTGCGGGTCGGACAGGTGGGAGGTGTTCTGGCCCAGGCGCTTGGAGTTCGGGATGCTGAAGCTGGCGTACTTGATGTAGAGCACGTCCGGGGTGTTGGTGTGCCACACGCCGTACGTGAGGTCGTAGTCACCGGCGTAGCGCAGGGTGGTGACCTGGGTCGACGGCAGGAGTTGGATGTTCACCCGGATGCCGACGGACTTCACCTGGGCCTGGATCAGGTCGAAGATCGGGCTGACCGTGCCGGCCTGGCTGACCGGCCACTGCACGACGAGTTCCCTGCCGTCCCTGGTCCGGTAGCCGTCGCCGTTGCGGGAGGTCCACCCTGCCTGGTCGAGCAACTGGTTGGCCAGCTTCGGGTCGAAGCCGGGCAGCTTCACCGCCGGGTCGTAGTACTTGGTGACCCGGTCGACGTAGCTGGTCGACTGCTGCCGTTCACCGAAGCCGAGGGTCTGCACGATCGCCGGTACGTTGACCGCCGCCGCGAACGCCCGGCGTACGTCGATGTTGTCGAACGGGGCGCGGGAGGTGTTGAACTCCACCGTGTACGGCAGCCCGATCCGGTTGACGTTGGCGTACACGAAGTTGGGGTTGTTCTTCAGTGCGGCGGCGTTCTGCGCCGGGACGTAGCCGGTGGCCTCGTACTGCCCGCCGGTGAGGGAGTTGAACCGGACCGCGTCCTGGCCCACCCAGGAGACCTCGATGCCGTCGAGCTTCGCCTCGCCGGTCTGCTTGAGCTGCGGCGGCGCCCAGTTGTAGCCGGGGCGCTTGACGAACGTCACGCCCTGGTTCTTGGTGTATCCGGTGAGCACGAACGGGCCGGAGCCGATCGGCTTCTCGCAGAGCTGCGCCGGGGTGGTCTCGTTGATCGCCTTCGGCGAGAGCAGGCCGAGCCAGCCCTGGGCGAGGACGTCCAGGAACGGGCTGTACGGAACGCTCAGGTGCACCTCGATGGTGTAAGGATCGATGATCGTACTGTCCTTGTACGGGGCGATGTACGGTCCGGCCAGCGGTGATCGGGTGGTCGGGTCGAGCATGTGCTCGAAGTTCACCCGGACCGCCTCGGCGTCGAACGGGGTCCCGTCGCTGAACGTCACCCCCTGGCGCAGCTTGAAGGTGTAGGTCCGGCCGTCCGGCGAGATCTGCCACGACTCGGCCAGGTACGGGCCGGGCTGCCCCTGCTCGTCCAGGTAGATCAGGTTGTCGGTGAGGATGTGGCCGAAGATCTGCTCCACGTCGGAGGAGATGGCGTGGGGGTCGAGGCAGAGCGGGTCGGTGTTCATCGACAGTCGCAGCGTCCCGCCGGAGACCGGGGTCCCCTCGGCGTTGAGCGCGGCACCTCTGGCCGGCTCGTTGGCCGTGCCCGGCCCGGCGGTCGCACCACCGCCCGCCCCACACCCGGCGAGCAGGGTGAGTACGGCCACACCGGCCAGGCTTTGCATCTTGCGTCGTACGCGCACGGAGGCTCCTTGGCTGTTCACTGGGGGTTGTCCGATCAGGAGTACGCCGTCGGCGTGACGACGGTGTCGTTGAGGAAGAAGTCGCCGAGTTCGCGCTGCTTGTAGGCGACCGGGTCGTGCAGGGTGTGCGTACGCACGTCGCGCCAGAACCGGTCCAGCCCGACCGACCGGGCGGTGGATCGGGCGCCGGTGAGGTCGAAGACCCGCGCGGTGGCGTCCAGTGCCACCCGGGTTGAGACGATCTTGCCGGCGGAGATCAGGGCGGCCACCTCGCCGCGTTCCCGCGCGGTCAGGTCCCCGCCCCTGGCGTGGGCCCACTCGATCGCCGTCACCGCCTGGTCCACCAGGGCCGATGCGGCCTGCAGCCGGGCCACCAGTTCGCCGTAGGTGGCCAGCACGTAGGGGTCCTCGGTGGCGCTGTCCAGCCCGCTGTTGGTCCAGGCCCGACTCCGGGTACGGGTGTAGTCGCGGGCCGCCAGCAGGGCGCCCTCGGCCACCCCGAGGTAGAGGTTCTGGAACAGCACCTGGTTGGACGGGATGGTCAGGGTCTGGTGCGGGGGCAGTTCGACGCCCGTGGGCGGCAGGGTGCCCACCACGTCCTGGGCGGTGATCGGCACGTCCCGGAACTCGACACTGCCGCTGGCCGAGAGGCGCTGGCCGAGGCTGTCCCAGTCGTCCGGCCGGACCACCCCCGGCCACCGTGGATCCACCACGATCCGCAGCCGCTCGCCGGTTTCGGCGTGCGTGGCGAAGGCGGCGATCCGGTCCGCCACCCGGGCTCCGGTGGCGAAGGTCTTGCGACCGTTGAGCCAGTAGCCGGACCCGTCCGGGCGGACCTCCAGGTCGGCGTCGAGCGGAGTCCCGGTGCCGCCCCAGAACCAGCCGTGCGTGACGGTTTCGCGCTCCAGCCGCTCGGTCACCTCCGGATCGTCGGCGAGCGGGCGCCGACCGAACTTCCAGTAGTGGTAGCCGAGCAACTGGGCGATCGAGCCGTCCGCCCGGGCAAGTTCCCGGACCACCGCGTACGCCGTCGGCCAGCCCTGCCCGCCGCCGCCCCGGTCGGCGGCGATCAGCAGGGTCAGCAGTCCGGCCTCGCGCAGCAGCTTGACCTCGGTGAACGGTGGCTGGTTGGCGAGGTCGCGGGCGTTGGCGTCGGTGGCGAGTTCGGTGGCGACGCGACGGGTGATCCGGAGCCAGTGTCGCGCCGGGTCGTCGTCGGACGGTCGGGGGCCGGCGAGCGGGCCGGCGCCGGAGGGTGGGGCGATGGGCAGCAGACTTGGCACGGTCGGTCCTTTCGAGGATCGATCGCGGCGGGGCGGTACGGCTTCCGCGCGGGCGGCAACCGCCGGTGGCACCCGGCGGTTCGATCGGGGATCCCGGACACGGTGGACGGCGTCGTCGCGGTGCACCGGATACGGCGGCGGTGGTGTGCGTGCGCGACGCTGCGGCACGCCGGCACCGCCAGGCGGGGAAGGTCGGGAGCGAGGGTGACCGCGACGCCGTCCGAACGGGACGGCCGGGCGGGCCGATCAACCGGGATGGGACGGGGGCCGGGGTGTCGGCCACGTCGCCAGCGGCGTCAACAGCTGCTGCTGCAGACCCGCTGGTAGTCGACGAAGCGGCGCCGGACCAGGCGGATGCTCCGATTCATGGCGCCGAAGGTAGCCGGCCGACGAGCACAAGGTCTAGATCATTGTGACCTGGCTCACCTATTTTCCCAGTATGTTCTACGGGATTAATAGGAATTGGGCCCGCCGTCGATGTCGCCGCGACGGGGTGGTCGGTCAGTGCAGCGCGATGCCGCCGTGGAAGGCGTCCGGCACCTCGACCGGTCGGCCCTCGGGACGCCACCGGGCCACCGGGACGATCCCGTCGGAGGTGGGCTGCCACTTCCCGAGCAGGGCCGGGAAGGTGGCGGGGTCGCGCATGTGGAAGCCCTCCCCCATCATCGCCAACGCCGCCGGATAGCCGGTCAGTTCCTCCCCGTCGAAGTCGAACGCCAGCATGCTGCCCGGCGCGACGGCACGGTGCAGCTGGTCGAGCGTACGGGCCAGGGTCGGGTCGTCGAGGAAGGCGGCCAGCCCGAGGAAGACCACCCCGATCGGCTCCCGCCCCCAGCCCGGCAGGAACCGCGCCAGCGCCTCCGGATCGATGCCGGCGGGATCGGTCGCGTCGCCGAAGGCGTAACCGGTGCGGTCGTGCCCGGCCAGGACCTCCTGCCCGAGGGCGATGGTAACCGGATCGATGTCGGTGTAGAGGACGTGTGCGTCGGCGGCCACCTCGTGCACGTTGCCCCGGGTGGGCACACCGGCGCCGAAGACCAGGAAGTTCTCGATCCCCTGCCCGGCCACGTACGCCACGGAGCGGCCGAGGAAGGCCCGCAGCGAGCGGAAGATCTCCGCGCAGGGGCCGTACGCGCCCTCGAACGCGGACGCGGCGGCGACGTCGATCGGATAGTGGTGCCGGCCGCCGAGCCAGTAGTCGATCATGCGGGCGGTACTCGGGGCGACGGGTGTCTCGGTCATCGCGGAGTCCTCTGCTGCTGCTCTCGATCGGTCGACGGCTCAGCGTACAGAGTGGACCACCGGGTCGCCGGGTGGCGCGGCGCCGGTTGTCGTACCGGTGTGTTGGACTGCGGACCGGAAACGAAACGGGCGGGTGGACGGGGGCAACGGTGCTGTTGCGGAATGTGCGGTTGGGCGACGTCGAGGCCTACGTCCGGATGCGCTGCGATCCGGTGATGATGGACGAGCTCGGCGGCCCGCTGCCGCGTACGGGCATCGAGGCGAAGGTCGCGCGCGACGTCGAGCGGGCCGCAGCGGACAGCGACTGGATCAAGATGATCGTGCCCGAGGAGACCAACCCGGACCGGGTCGCCGGCACGGTGACGCTGTGGTCGCACGAGACCGACGGCGAGATCGCGTCCGAGATCGGGTGGATGGTGCTGCCCGAGTTCCAGGGCCGAGGGCTCGCCAAGTGGGCCACCCGCGAGGTGCTCGAACGCGCCCGCGACGATCGGCGCTGGGGGCTCGTGCACGCCTATCCCGCGGTCACCAACGGACCGTCGAACGGCATCTGCCGCTCCCTCGGCTTCACCCTGGCCGGGGAGGAGGAGGTTTCCTTCGCCGGCCGGATCCTCCGGTCCCACCACTGGGTGATCGACCCCGCCACCGACCTGGCCTGAGCGCAACGGCCGGCGCGGCGGACCCTAGAGCTGGCCGTCGAGCATCTTGCCCTCCTCGGAGCTGACGAGTTCGTCGATCAGCTCGAAGAACGCCTGGATGTAGGGCAGGTTCCCGCCCTTGGCGCGGGACGCGGCAAGATCCTCGGGCGACCGCCAGAACACGATGTCGACCCACTCGTCGTCGGGCAACTGCACCAGCCGGGCGTCGAGAAACCCCACCCGGTCGGCCTCGAAGTCGCGCAGCATCGCCGGCCGCGCGGCAAGCAGCTCCTCGGCTCGCCGCGATGCCACCCGGAACCGGGTGAGTTCTACGGTAACCATCGTCGCCCCCATGGTGATCGCGGTGGTCGGGCCGCGAACAAAGGCAGATTATCGGCAGCTTCCCGGTGGAACCGGGTTTCGGCGTACGCCGAAAGGGTTGACCCCCGCCGACCCGCGAACCCAGGGTATGGGCCAACGGGGACGGGGAGGGGAACTGTCGTGCGACGGATCATGCTCTGGGTGACGGCGTTGTGCCTGCTGTCCGGCCTCGCGGCCTGCGACACCGGGGAGCCGTCGGCACCCCCGGTGTCCTCCTCCCCGGCCGTACAACCCGCACCCGGCAAACACCGGTTGACCCTCGACCACGACGGGGTCACCCGCAGGTACCGGGTGCACGCGCCCACAGGTTACGACCGGGCAACCGCCGTCCCGCTGGTGATCGCTGCGCACCCGTACCCCGGGGAGGGGCTGGGCCTGAGCCAGATGATCGGCCTGGACGACAAGGCCGAACGGGAGAGGTTCCTGGTCGCGTACCCGGACGGGGTCAACGGCGGGTTCAACGCCCTGGTCTGCTGCGGCAGCGCCGACGACGTGGGTTTCCTCAGGGCCCTCACCGAACACCTCGTCGACGCCTGGGGCGTGGACCCGGACCGGGTGTACCTCACCGGCATCTCCAACGGCGGCGACCTGAGCTTCCGGGCCGCGGTCGAGGCCACCGGCGTGTTCGCCGCGATCGGCGCGGTCAGCGGTGGGTACATCGGGGCGTCCGCCGCGAAGACCGACTACGTCCCGCGCAGCCCGGTCTCGGTGATCACCTTCATCGGTGGCCAGGACCGCTATGCCGAACGGTTCCGGACGGGGATTGCCGCATGGCGGGAGCGGCTGCGCTGCGTACCGGCGACACCCCCGCCCGCACCGGTGGCCGAGGCGATCACCCTGACCCGCACCCGGTGCGCCGACGGCAGCGACGTCGACGTGTACGTACTCGACCGGATGGGCCACTCCTGGCCCGGTGCGAAGACCGGCTCGATCGCGGCACCGGAGGCGGGACTGGTCGCGACCGACCTCCTCTGGGAGTTCTTCGCCGCCCATCCCCGGCTGTCGTGACCGGGCGCCGGGTGGGGCGGTACCCGGCTATCGGCTCCCCCGGCCCGTCGACCTGCCCATACTGAGGGTGACCCCGTGCCCCCACGTAGACCGGAGGAGGGGCGGCCCGTGGACGTACCGAGCGGAGCGCCGGTGGTGGTCGGCGTGGACGGCTCGCCGACCGGTCTGAACGCGGTCCGGCTGGGCGTGGACGAGGCGCTGCGCCGATCCTGCCCGCTGCGGGTGGTGCACGCCTTCGTCTGGCCGAAACTCAAGGTCTCCGGCAAGCCGTCACCGGCCGGACCGGCCGAGGGCGGGCTGCGCCGACAGGCCGAGCGGGTGGTGGCCGAAGCGGTCGACGAGGCCCGTGCCGCCGCGCCGGATCTCCAGGTCACCGGCGAGGTGGTGGCCGGTTTCGCCACCGCCGTGCTGGTCGGTGAGTCGACCGCCGCCGCCCTGGTGGTTATCGGCGACCACGGCCTCGGTGGGCTCACCAGCCTGATCATCGGCTCGGTCGCGGTCCAGGTCACCGCCCACGCGGCCAGCCCGGTCCTGGTCGCCCGGGGCCGGCCCGATCCGAGCGGTCCGGTCGTGGTCGGGATCGACGGCTCCCACCGGTCGACCGCCGCGCTGGCCTTCGCCGTCGACGAGGCCGCCATGCGGGGAACCCATGTGGTGGCGGTGCACGCCTACCGCCACCCGGTCTCCACCCAGGCCGGGGACGTCCTGCCGACCGTGCACGACCGGGACGCGCTGCGCGACGACGAGGGCCGGGTACTCGCCGAGTCGGTCGCCGGGTGGCGTGAGCGCTATCCCCAGGTGGAGATCAACCGGCAACTGATACCGGGACGGGCGGCGCCCGCCCTGGTGGAACTCTCGCGGTACGCCCAACTGATGGTGGTCGGCGGCCATGGTCGGGGTCCGTTCGGTGCCCTGCTGCTCGGTTCGGTCAGCCAGCACGTCCTGCACCACGCGGACAGCCCGGTGATGGTCGTACGCGAGACCGAGCCGGCGCAACCGGAGCCGCACGCCCAGACGGTCACCGACGCCAGGCGCGACGCCGACCTCTGACCGGGCGGCGCGAATGGCCCCCACCTGGGCGGGTAGACACCCCGGGTACGCCGTCGGACACAACGGAACGGGGACAAACCAATGCCAGGACCACGACCGGGCAGCAACGCGTACGACGTTGAACGGGCGCGGCTGCGCAAACTGATCGAGGATTCCGGACGCGCCGTCGACAAGGGCGCCAACACCGTCGCGAACCAGGTGCTACAGGACGACCGGGGCCAACGGGGTGTGCTGCGCAGCGAACGCGGGCGCGGCCCCAAGGGCGAACGCGGACGCGGCGAGCGGAGCTGAGCATGCGGGCGTACGGGGAATCGGGTCTCGACCGGGGCGGTGCCGCCATCGACGGTGCGATCGCCGGCACGGTGGGCACCTTGGCGCTGAACGCGGTCACCTACCTGGACATGCTCATCCGGGCTCGACCGGCGAGCAGTACGCCGGAGGAGACCGCGGGACGGTTCGCCCGGACCGTACACCTGGATCTGGGACCCGAGGATCGGGCGGCGAACCGCCGCTCGGGCCTCGGGCCCCTGCTCGGCTACGGCACCGGGGTCGGTACCGCGGTGCTGGTCACCCTGCTCACGGCGGGGCGGCGGTTGCCGGTGCCGGTCGCCGGGATCGCGATGGGTGCGGCAGCGATGCTCGCGACCGACACGACGTTCGCCGTTTTCGGCGTCAGTGATCCGCGCCGGTGGAGTCGCTCCGACTGGGTGTCCGACGCCGTGCCGCACCTGGTGTACGGCCTCGCGGCGGCGGCCACCTGGTACCGGCTGGGTCGGTCGCGCCGGTCCCGGTGACCGTGCACGCCGACGTTCCAGCCGCCGGTGCCGACGGGGTTACTCGGACCGGTGGTCGTGCTCGCCGGTCTGCGCGACCGGTCGGGACGACGGTCCGTACGGGGAGACCTGGTCCGGCGGGACAGGTCTGGCGGCGCCACCGGAGGACTGGCCCCGGTCTCCGGGTCGGGGACCCTTGCTGTCCTGCACGGTCGGGTTGTTCCCGTCGCGTCGCATCTCCGGTTGCTGCACGTTCGTCATCGTCTGTCTCCTTCCGTGCTCGGCGCCGGTGCCTCGTCGCACCGACCCGCACCCCGTCGGTTACCCGGCCGCCGTTCGGCCATGCGGGTGCTCCCGTCGGGCTAGCGGCGGCGTCAGCGGGTAGGCAGGGAGCATGAGCAACGATCGTGAGGTGGTCAGGGCCCTGCTCGACCGGTACGGGCAGACGTACGCCCAGCAGGCCGGGATCGAGCTGGCCGACCGGCCGGCCCCGCTGTACCAGCTACTGGTGCTCACCACGCTGTTGAGCACCCGGATCCGGGCAAGCGTGGCGATCGCCGCCGCCCGGGAGCTTTTCGCCGCCGGCTACCGCTCGCCGCAGCAGATGGCGGAGGCGAACCGGCGCAGCCTGCTGGCCGCACTCGGCCGGGGGCACTACCGACGCTACGACGAACGGACCGCCACCATGCTGGCCGACGGTGCCCGCCTCTGCCAGGAGCGCTGGCACGGTGACCTGCGCAAGCTGCATGCCGAGGCGGGCGACGATCCGCCGGCGCTGCGTCGCCTGATCGTCGAGTTCCCCGGCATCGGACCGACCGGGTCGGAGATCTTCCTGCGCGAGGTTCAGGCGGTCTGGCCGGAACTGCGCCCGTACACCGACCGTCGGGTGGGCACTGGGGCGCAGCGGCTCGGCCTGCCCGCCTCGGCGGACAAGCTCGGCGACCTGACCGGTGGCGCGGACTTCGCCCGGCTGGCCTCGGCCCTGGTCCGGGTCTCCCTCGGCGAACAGCCGATCGACGACCGTGAGCTTTCCGGGGACCTGGCCCGCGCGGTGGCGGCCCGCTGAGGGTCAGCTCGTCGAGGTGTTGCCCGGCTTGGTGAGGTGCCAGACGATCAGCCCGGCGACCGCCGCCAGCACCAGGATGGCGGTGGTCACGCCCTGACCCTCGCTGGTGCCGAAGAAGATCACCGCCAGTGCCGCCAGGACCGACAGGAAAGTCCGCAATCCCTTATTTTTCACGGGATTCACCGTAACGACGGGAATGTACGGCGTCCGCTGGTCGGGCGGACCGTCCCCGTACGGGTCGGCGGGTCGCCGCCGACCCGCCGCGCCCGTTCCCGGGCGTCCGGACGTCGCGGTCACCGCTTGTCGTCCGACCCGTCACCCGGCCCACGATCATCGCCGGTACGCAGCCGCACGGTGCGGATGGCGTGGCCGCCGACCTCGACCACCTGCGCGGTCAGTCCCGGCAGCCGCAACGTCTCGCCGGGTCCCGTGGGCAGGTGCCCCAACCGGGCCAGCATCAGACCGGCCAGGGTGGTGTACTCCCCGGTGAGCGGAACCCGCAGGGTGATGCCGAGATCGGGCAGATCGTGCAGGGGGAAGGTTCCCGGCACCAGCAGCGCCCCGTCCGCCTCCCGAAACACCGCCTCGACGTCCCGGTCGGTTTCGTCGTACAACTCGCCGACCACCTCAGCGAGCAGGTCCTCCATCGTGACCAGCCCGTCGATGGCACCCCGTTCGTCCACCACCAGGGCGAGCTGGTGGCGTTGCTGGCGCAGCTGACGCATCGCGTCGGCGACCCGCAGCGTCTCGGGCAGGAACACCGCCGTCCGGGCCCGCTCGTCGACCCGACAGGGACCACCGACCAGGTCGCGGATGTGCACCACCCCGATCACGTCGTCCAGCCCGGACGGGCCGGTCACCGGCGCCCGGGACCTGCCGGTCTCCGCCATCCGGTGCAGGGCCTGCTCGATCGGCATCGTCGCGGGCAGGCTCGTGACCTCACCCCGGGGCACCAGGATCTCCCGCAGGGTCCGGTCGGCGATCTCGAACGCCCCGGTGAGGATCTCCCGCTGCTGCGGCGACACCCCCCGCTGGCTGACCACCAGCTCACGCAACTCCTCGGGGTTGATGTCCTCCCGGGTCGCGTGCGGGTCCGCGCCGAAGACCCGGACCACCAGGTTCGTGGTGACGCTGAGCAGCCAGACCACCGGCCGTACCAGGGTCGCGAACAGGTCCAGCGGCCGGGCGACCAGCAGACCCCACCGCTCGGCCCGCTGCATGGCGATCCGCTTGGGGGCCAGTTCGCCGAGCACCAGCGTGACGAAGGTCAGGATGGCGGTCACCAGCACCACCGCGACCGGTCGGGCGGCGCTGCCGAGAAAGCCCAACGGGCCGATCAGCGGCTGGGCGAGGGAGACCGCCGCCGCCGCGGAGGCGAGGAACCCGGCCAGGGTGATGCCGATCTGGGTGGTGGCCAGGAACCGGTTCGGGTCGCGGGCCAGCCGGGCCAGGATCCGCCCACCGCGCGAACCCCGTGCCAACGTACGCAACTGGCCCTCCCGCAACGACACCAGCGCCATCTCACTGCCGGCGAAGGCCGCGTTGATCAGGACCAGCAGCAGCACCAGTGCCAACTCCGTGGCGTGTCCGCCCACGACCCCCGTCGCCCCCCTCCACCCCTGAGGTCACCTAACCGCAGCGGTACGACCGGCGGGGCGCTTTGCCCGGACAAGTGGGTCGGTACAGTCACGCGGTGACCGATATCCGGACAGAGGTCGAACTGCGCCACCCGGTGGACCGGGTCTGGCGCTCGCTGACCGACCAACAGCTCCTCGAGAAGTGGCTCGGCGCCACCGACCTGCTGCCCGAGAACGGCGCCCCGTTCGAACTGCGACCGATCGGGCTACCCGGACTCGACGGGGAGGTCAACGGCGCGGTCGTCGAGGTCGACGAGCCCCGCCGGCTGGTCCTGCGCTGGCGGGAGAACGGCGTACGGGTGCTGGTCACGTTCGAGTTGGCCGAGACCGAACAGGGGTCCCGGCTGACCGTACGGCAGTCCGGCACGGACGGGCACTGGACCGCCGAGCAGGACGAGCAGCGCCAGCAGGGCTTCCAGCAACTGCTCGCCGGCCCGCTGCCGGCCGTACTCGACTGGCTCGCGTTCCGCGAGGTCGACTTCACCTCCGAGACCGACATGACCGACGTACCGGACGACACGGGGGACGACGCTGGCCGGTGGGCCGGCACGCCCACCGGTGCCGACCCGGAGCGACGCCGACGGCGGCTGACCGCCGGGCTGATCGCCGCCGCGATCGTGCTCGGCGGCGTGATGGTGGTGTTCGCGGTCCTGCGGCCGAACGCGTCGACCACCACCGCCGCCCCGCAGGCGTCGACCGGGACCGCGTCCGGCTCCCCCGGCGCCAGCCCGGCACCCCCGTCCGAGCCGGGCGCCGTCGCGTCCATGGCCGGCGCACCCCGGGCGACCCCGACGGGATCGGCACCACCGAGCCCTTCTGCGACGCCGACCCCCGCGACAACCCCGGCCCCGCCCACCGCCGGTGCGCCGGCCGCCGGCAACGCCCCGCCACCCGGCCAACCCAACCTCGACGCGCGGTACAACCGCGCCTCCAACGAACTGCTCGGCTACACCGGCGAGATCGTGCTGACCAACTCCGGTACGGCCGAGGCGGCCCAGTGGTCGGTCACCGTTGTCCTGCACGGCGGCGCCACGGTGGTCGACGCCTCCGGCGCGAGCCACGACCAGAAGGGGCGCACCGTGACTTTCACCGGTTCGGCCGTACCCGCGGGCGGCTCGGCCCGGTTCACCTTCCGGGTGAACGCGGCACTCAGCGAACGTCAGCCGGAGAGTTGCCGGGTGGGTGATCGCGCCTGCGCCGGGGTGTGACACCGGTCGGGCCGGGAGTCGGTGGCGCGGTGCCGCCGACGGTCACAACTCCTCCAGGTCGTCGAGTTCGAGACCCTGGATCATCAACCAGCGGGCGAGTCCCGCCAGGCCGAACAGCCAGAGCGGCGCCGACTCGGTGGTGCCGTTGGTGGCGTAGATGGCGAACCTGAGGTCCGGTGCGCGGATCGCCTCGATCCGCCACCGGTGGTTGCGGTCCCGCCAGGTCGTCACCGGGTCCATGAGGCCGTTACACCCCGAAGGCGCCCACTCGGCGCACGCTGCCCTCGGCCAGCCGGTACGACAGACCGACCACGCCGACCCTGCCGTCGGCCAACCGCTCGGCGATCACAGCCGACCGGTGCGCCAGCATGTCCACGGTGTACCGGACGTGTTCCTCGACCGCGATGTCCGGATTGGTGATCGCCTGTTCGCGTACCGGGAGCACGCTCAGCATCACCCGCTCGACCACGTCCCGCATGAACCCGGCCGGGGTGATGCCCCGTTCGATGGCGGCCAGGGTGGCGGCGATGGCGCCGCAGGA
Organism: Micromonospora sp. NPDC004704; assembly: GCF_053601675.1. Lineage (NCBI taxonomy): Bacteria > Bacillati > Actinomycetota > Actinomycetes > Micromonosporales > Micromonosporaceae > Micromonospora > Micromonospora sp. NPDC004704. The sequence goes on from NZ_JBSGCD010000001.1 coordinate 496,845, forward strand.
GTCGTGCCCGAGCACCGCGATCAGCGGCGTGTCCAGTGCCGCGACGGCGTACTCGATGCTGCCCAGCACCTCCGCCCCGACCACGTGTCCCGCCGTACGGACCACGAACAGGTCACCCAGGCCACGATCGAAGATGATCTCGGCGGCCAGCCGGGAGTCGGAACAGCCGAACAGCACCGCGAACGGCCGCTGAGCCGGCGCCAGGGCCGTCCGACGGTCGGCGTCCTGGTGCGGATGAAGCCGATTCCCGCTGATGAAACGCTTGTTGCCCTCCAGGAGCAACTCCATCGCCGCCGCCGGACTCGCCGGCCACTGCAGACCCGTCTCCAACATCCGTCACTCCCACCGCCGGCCGGGTTACTGGGGACCAACACGTGCCGTGGATGACCGGCCGGAGTCGCCCCGCACACCGTACTCGTGAGCAGGGCGAAACCGGCGTAGGTGAGGGTTCATGGTGGCGGGCGCAACACCATCCGCGTGTCGGCTGGCAGCCGGCGGGTGGCCCCCCGCGTGTCGAGCGGTTCGCGCAGCGGGCGAGGACGGCTACCAGACGGTCCAGACCAGGTGGTTGACCGCGAGCGCGGTCACCGCCTGGACGGCGAGCCACCGGCTCAGGTGCGACTGCGGCAGTAGCGCGGTGGCGGCGGTCAGCCAGACCGCGAACGGCAGCCAGATCCGCTCCACCTCCGCCTTGCTCATCCCCGACAGGTCCGCGACGACGATCGCGAACACGGCGGCGAGGGACAGGGCGACCGGCCCGGTTGACGCCCGGCGGGCCACCCCGCCGAGGGGCCGGAGTACGAGCACCGCCCGGCGCAGCGCGGGAACGCAGGCCGGCCCGGCGGCGAGCACCAGGCTGGCCAGGTTCGCCCAGACCCAGTACGCGTACGGGCGTTCCCGGGCGATGCCCTGGTAGTAGCGCTCGACCACGAGGTGGTAACCGTCGTACCACCGGAACCCGGCGGCGGTGAAGCCGGCGACCACGGCCGCCGCCCCGATCCCCGCCGGGAGCAGCGGCCAGCCTCGGCGGCTGACCAGCACCACCGCCAGCACCAGCGGGGCGATCAGCACCAGCCCGTAGGAGAGGTAGACGCCGAAGCCGAGCAGCACCCCGCCGGCGAACGCGGCCAGGGTCGCCGTGCCGGGGCCACCCCGAAGGCGACCGGGCCCGGCTGGTCGCCGGGCGGCGATCGCGAGCAGCGCCAACCCGGAGGCGGTCACCCCGGCGAAGATCGCGTCGGCGGAGGCGCCCCACCACACCGCGCCCGGGAACAGCACCACGAACGGCAGCACCCGCCGGGCGGCTCCCTCGTCGCCGAGGGCGCGGACGGTCACCGGCACCGCGACCGCGGTGGCCGCCCCGGCCGCGACGCAGACGAGCGCCGCCCAGCCGCCGCCGGACAGGCCGACCCGGTCGAGCCAGACGAAGACCAGCAGGGCTCCGGGTGGGTGCCCGGACACGTGGGTGGTCCAGGAGTCCGGCTGGAGGTCGAGGATCCGGTCGGCGAAACCGCGCACCATCGTGGGGATGTCGGTCACGCCGGGGACCTCGGTGAGGTACTCGGCGTCGAGGGTGAGCCGGGTCGCGAGTCCGGTTCGCCAGCCGTCGACCAGGGCCAGCGAGACGATCCAGGCGACGGCGGTCGCGTACCCGGCGGCCAGCAGTACCGGCCAGCGCAGCCGGGCGGCGAGCCGGGGCCCGTACCCGATGGTGGCCGCCGCGACCAGCAGGGCCGGCGGCGTGCCCGGTCCGACGTGCGGGCCCCAGGTGGCGAACAGCGGCGCGGTGCCGGCGTGCACCGGCGCCCCGGACCGGTTGAGCCACCACCCGACGACAATCGCGAGGCCGACCAGGGCCAGCGCGACCCCGGCCGCCGCGGCGTCGGCGCCGCGCCGGCGGCCGGCGCGGGCCCGGGCCGGCGCCTGCTGCACGCGGTCACGCTACCCGCGGCCGCCGACGGCCGGGCCGGAACGCCAGAGCGGGTCGTACGCGCCGACGACGCGCCGGCCCGGTCCGGTGAACCCATCGGGACGGCGTTTAAACCTCCGCACAATGGCTAACTGCGGCTCGACCTACGCAGCGCGAGGAGTGTCCGTGACCGAATCACCCCGGGTGGACGTGGTGCTGCCGTGCCTCGACGAGGCGGCGGCCCTGCCCGGTCTGCTGCGCCGGTTGCCGGCCGGCTACCGGGCTATCGTGGTCGACAACGGCTCCCGGGACGGGTCGCCGGAGGTGGCCGCCCGGCACGGCGCGCTGGTGGTGACCGAGGCCCGGCGCGGGTACGGCGCGGCCGTCGACACCGGGCTGCGCGCCGCCACCGCGGAGATCGTGTGTGTGCTCGACGCCGACGGTTCACTCGATCCGGCGGACCTGCCGACCCTGGTCGCCCTGGTGGAGCGGGACGCGGCGGATCTCGCCGTGGGCCGGCGGATCCCGGTCGGGCGGGGCGCCTGGCCATGGCACGCGCGGGCCGGGAACCTGGCCCTGGCGGCCATGATCAGGCGACGCGGTGCACCGGTGCACGACATCGCCCCGGTCCGGGCGGTACGCCGCGAAGACCTGCTCCGCCTGGACGTGCGCGACCGGGCGTTCGGCTACCCGTTGGAGTTGCTGGCCCGGGCGGCGGCGGACGGGTGGCGGATCGTCGAACGCCCGGTGGTCTACCGCCCGCGTGCCGCCGGCACGTCCTCCAAGGTCTCCGGTTCCGTACGCGGCAGCGTGCGGGCGGCCCGTGACATGGCCCGGGTGCTGGCGTGACGCCCCCGCACCCGGTGCTGCTGGTGCTCGCGAAGGCACCGGTGGCCGGGGCGGTGAAGACCCGGCTGACTCCCCCGGCCAGCCCCGCGCAGGCAGCGGAGATCGCCGCCTGCGCCCTGCTCGACACGCTCGACGCGGTGGCGGCGACCCCGGCGGTGACCCCGGTGATCGCCCTGGCCGGCGACCTGTCCCGGGCAACCAGGGGCGGGCAGATCCGGCAGGCCCTGGCCGGCTGGACGGTGCTGGACCAGCACGGGACGACCTTCGCCGACCGGTTGTGCAACGCCCACCTGGACGTCGCCGCCCGGTTCCCGGGACAGCCGGTGCTCCAGATCGGGATGGACACCCCGCACCTGCACTGGACCCTGCTGGACGCCGCCGCACGCCGGCTCGACGGCGGCGCGCAGGCGTTGCTCGGTGCCGCCCTGGACGGCGGCTGGTGGGCGCTGGGACTACACGACCCGGTCGACGCGCGGGCACTGCGTACGGTGCCGACGTCGCGTCCGGACACCGGTGCCCGTACGCGCAGGGCGCTGGGCGAGTGGGGTCTGCTGGTCGACGCACTGCCGTCGATGTCCGACGTCGACACCATGGCCGACGCGGTCACGGTCGCCGCCACGGTGCCCGGCGGGCGGTTCGCCGCGGCCGTGTTCGACCTGCGCGACTCCTGGCTGGTGCCGGTACGGGAGCAGCGATGACCGTGGCCGTGGTGGGCTCCGGGCCGGGTCGACCGTGAAACTCCGGGTGCCACGCGAGTCGGACTTCACCGCCCCCGCACACGACGTACGGGTCGCCGCCCGCCTGGGGCTGGCCCTCGGTGTGACGTTCGGGCTCTGTTTCGCCACCGGTCTGCTCTCCCACATCGGCCAGCACGGGTCGTGGTGGCCGACCCGACCGGTCGACTTCTACCGGATCACGCAGGGCGTGCACGTGCTCTCCGGGATCGTCGCGGTGCCCCTGCTGCTGGCCAAGCTGTGGAGCGTCTACCCCCGGCTGTTCGCCCGGCCGGTGATCCGGTCGCTCCCGCACGCGCTGGAACGCGTGGCGCTGCTCGTACTGCTCGCCGCCGCGTTCTTCCAACTCGCCACCGGCCTGTTCAACAGCGCCCAGTCGTACCCGTGGCCGTTCCAGTTCGTACCCACCCACTACGCGGTGGCGTGGGTGGCGATCGGCGCGATCGGCATCCACATCGCCACCAAGCTGCCGCTGATCCACGACGGGCTGAGCCGGCCGGTCGGACCGACGCAACCGGGCCGGTCCGGGATGAGCCGGCGCGGTTTCCTCACCACCACCGGGCTCGCCGCCGTGGCGGCGCTGGTGGCCACCGCGGGCGCGACGGTGCCGTGGCTCTACCGGGTCTCCCCGCTGAGCTGGCGGGCGGCGAAGGGACCGCAGGGGGTGCCGATCAACCGGACCGCGAACGCCGCTCGGGTGAGCCGGGTCGGTGCGGACTGGCGGTTGACGGTCCGCTGGCCGGGCGGGTCGCGTGCCCTGGACCGGGTCGAACTCGCCAACCTGCCGCAACACACCGCCCGGCTCCCGATCGCCTGCGTCGAGGGCTGGAGCGCCAGCGCGACCTGGACCGGGGTGACGATCGTCGACCTGCTCGGCGCGGTGGGCGCCCCGACCGGACGGGTCGAGGTCGAGTCCCTCGAACGCTCCGGGCCGTACCGGACGAGCGTGCTGCTGCCGGACCACGTCCGGGATCCGCTCACCCTGCTGGCGCTGCGGATCAACGGCGAGGAGTTGACCCTGGACCACGGTTACCCGTGCCGGATCATCGCGCCGACCCGACCGGGTGTGTTGCAGACCAAGTGGGTCACCGCGCTTCGGGTACGGCCATGATGCTCCCGGTGCGGGTACTGCTCGGTGCGGTCGGCGCGGGCGTGCTCGGGTACGGCGCCTGGCTGCTCTGGGCCCAGGTCACCTGGGAGGCGGACTTCGTGCTCCCGCTCGGCGGCTGGCTGGTCGCCGGACCGATCCTGCACGACTGGGTGCTGACCCCGTTGACGGCGCTCGGCGGCCTGCTGCTCGCCCGTACGCTGCCCCGACCCTGGCGTACGACGGTGGTCGCCGGTCTGGTCACGACCGGGGTGCTGCTGCTGGTCGGGATCCCGCTGCTGACCCGGCCGATGCCGGCGGCCCCGAATCCGGGGCTGGACGACCGGGACTACCTGCCCGGCCTCCTGCTGTACCTCGCGGTGTTCTGGGTGTTGTTGCTCGGTGTAACCGCCGGGTACGTCGCCGCGGTGGCCCAGCGTCGGCGGCGACCGGACGCCTCCGGGGCGGATGGGCGATGAGCGTACGCAGCCGGCTCTACCGCGACGGCGAGTTGATCGCGGAGAACTTCCCCGCGACCGAGGTCGCCAGCCGGCTCAACGACACCGAACGGTCCTTCGCCTGGCTGGACCTGTGCGGCCCGACGGCGCAGCAGATCGCCCTGCTGACCGAGGAGTTCGGGATGCACCCGCTCGCCGTCGAGGACGCGGTCCAGCAGGCGCAGCGGGCCAAGCTGGACCGGTACGACTCGCACCTGTTCCTGAACACGTACATGGCCGAGTTGCATCCGGACGGGTCGTTGAACACGGCCGAGGTGGCCGCGTTCATCAACCAGCGGGTGCTGATCACGGTCCGCTACGACGAGCGGTTCGACATCAGCCAGTTGCTGGTCCGCTGGGACGAGAACATCGAGATGGCGAAGTACGGCGTGTCCTTCCTGATCTACGGTCTGGTGGACGCGCTGGTGGACGGTCACTTCGAGGCGGTCCAGCAGCTCGACCAGTCCCTGGTGGAGCTTCAGAACACGATGTTCCGCCCGCACCCCGAGTCGTACGCCCAGTTGCAGGAGAGGACTTTCCTGGCCCGTCGCAACCTGGTCCGGCTGCGCCAGGTGGCACTGCCGATGCGGGAGGTGGTCAACTCGATGATGCGCCCGACCATGCACCTGGTCAGCGCGCCGATGCTGCCGTACTTCCAGGACGTCTACGACCATGTGCTGCGGGTGGTCGAGTGGACCGAGTCGCTGCGGGACCTGAACAACGCCATGCTCGAGACGAACCTGATGCTGCAGAACAACACGATGAACCAGATCGTCAAGCAGGTGACGAGCTGGGCCGCGATCATCGCGGTGCCGACCGCGATCACCGGGTTCTTCGGGCAGAACGTGGCGTTTCCGTGGGAGCACACGCTGACCGAGTTCATCGTGTCGACCATCGTGACCATCGGGATCGCGGTCGGGCTGTTCGTCGAGTTCAAGCGCCGGCAGTGGATCTGACCGTCGCCGGGGTGGGCCGGAACATCCGTGGGCATGGTCCGCCACGTCGGTATGACACCAAACGTATGCACCGTTGCCGATGTCCCGGTCGTACCCTGAGGGTATGTCGCGCAGACTTGCCGTCCCGGTCGCGATCCTGCTGACGACCGCGCTCATCACCGCAGCAGCCACCCCGGCCGGCGCCGCGCCGACCGTCACCGGCGCACAGCCGGGCGCCGCGGCGGTGGACCCGCGTCCGGACCCCGCGGAGGTGGTCGCCGCGTTGCGGCGCGACCTCGGACTCACCCCCGACCGGGCCGCGGCCCGACTGGCCGTCGCGACCGCCGCCGCCGCGACGGAGCGGGACCTGCGCGCCACCCTCGGCGCCGCGTTCGGCGGCGCCTGGCTCGACGGGCACGGAAACCCGGTGGTCGCGGTGACCGACCCGGCCGCGGCGCACACCGCCCGACGCACCGGTACGCGGGTGCGTCTGGTGCCGCACGCCGAGACCACCCTCGCCGCGACAGCGGCCCTACTCGACCGCACGGCCGGTCACGCGCCCGGTGCGGTCTCGGGCTGGTACGTCGACGTCGTGGGCAACGCCGTCGTCGTACGGACCGCACCGGGCGGGGCTGCCGCCGCCAACGCGTTCGTCAGCGGGGCCGGTGCGTCGCCCGGTGTCGTCCGGGTCGTCGAGGGCACCGAGCGGCCCCGCACCCTGGCGGACGTACGCGGCGGTGACCCCTTCCTGACCTCGCAGAGCATGCGCTGCTCGGTCGGCTTCACCGTACGGGGCGGGTTCCTCACCGCCGGCCACTGCGGCCGGGCCGGTGATTCCGCGTACGCGCCGAACGGGCAGGTGATGGGGGTGTTCGCGAGTTCGTCGTTCCCCGGCAACGACTACGCCTGGGTACGCCTGAACCCCGGCTGGACGGCGCGCGGCGAGATCCGGACCGGCCGGTCGACGGCGGCACCGATCCGGGGTTCGGTGGAGGCACCGATCGGCGCACCGGTCTGCCGGTACGGCTCCACCACCGGCTGGCGGTGCGGTGTGGTCCAGGGCCGCAACCAGACGCTGAACTTCGCCTCGGGCGAGGTCATCTCCGGCCTGACCCGGACGAACGTCTGCGCCGAGGCGGGCGACTCCGCCGGCCCGTTCGTCTCCGGCGACCAGGCCCAGGGCATGCTCGTCGCCGGTACGGGCAACTGCACCGCCGGCGGCACCACGTACTTCCAGCCGGTGAACGAACCGCTCGCCGCGCTCGGCCTCACCCTGCTCACCTCGCCCTGACCGCCGGCCCGCTCCGCACCGGCACAGACACCGCTGGCCGGGTCCCCTCCCTCCGGGGCCCGGCCAGCGTCTGTGCTGTTGTTCGTTGACGACTTACCGGCTGTTCCACAGGTCCTGCACGATGTGCGCGGCCTGGTTCTCCCACTGCGCGTACGCGAACGGGAAGGCCGAGACCTGCACGGTCTGCGCGGCGTCGGTCAGCGGCATGTGCTGCCACCCGTCCACCCGCTTGAGCCCGTTGAAGAAGGCCGAGGCGGCGTAGTCGGGGTCGGTGACCTGTGCCGGGGTGCCCCAGCCCGACGACGGACGCTGCTGGAACAGGCCCAGCGAGTCGTGGTCGTTGAGGTAGCCGAGGTGACCGAAGTTGTTGAGCTTCGACTCCTGCAGCGAGGTAGCCACACCGATCACGGCACCCCGCTCGCCGACGCCTTCGCGCTTGGCGGTCTGCACGATCGCCTTCGCGTTGTCGAGCTGTTCGTCGGAAAGCGGCGTGGAGACCTGCTGTCCCTGGGTGCCGAACGGCATCAGGTCGGACAGGCTCGGCTTGTCTGCCTGCTTGCGCTCGACGCGCTTGTGCGCCGACGAGTCGGCCGAGCGGTCGACGACCTGTGGGGCCGCCGAGGACGCCTCGGCCGGCTGCTGGCTCGCCTGGCCGTCCGGGCCGGGCTGGGCGACGAGCGGCTTCGGCTCGGTCTTGCTCGCCTCCGCGGCCTGACGCAGTTGCGCCGCGGCGGCCGGGTTCACGTTCGGCGAGGTCGAGTTGTCGGCGGCCAGCGCGGGGCCGGCGGCCAGTCCGCCCACGACCGCGACACCGGCGAGGGTGATCACGGCCTTGCGGCGGTTGCCCTCTGCCAGCCGACCCAGGTCGAGCCGGCGGATCTGGTACTGCGTCAGACCACGCAGGTCGGCTTGGAGCGCCTTGGCCTGCTCGAGTCGCCGACCGAGGTCAGCCTGCTCGATCTTGGTCTGGGCGTACTGGCGGAAGTCGGTCTGCGCGATGGCCGGGAGCCATCGAGTGAAGCGGTCCTTCACGATGGGAGCCCTTCCGTTGGGGGTTGACGCTCCGGCAGGAGCGATCCGGGAGGATGACGCACTCCGGGAGGAGCAGTCCGGGGCAAAACAACACGCCCGGCAGATGCTGCTCGGGCGTACGCAAGGTGTAACGGGCCCGACCCATCCGACATTCCAGAAATGCCCGGCTCATGGCGACTGATTGGGCGGGCGGTACCGGGTCGGCTCGGGGTCGGTGGAGCGGACGCCTCGATGGCCGACCGATCCACTGCTTCCGGCAAAACGGACACGAAGGACACGCCTGGCTCGGATCAGGCCGAGTACGGGCTACGCTCTCCCCATGCTCGGCACCCAATCGACTCCGTCCGGCGTCGCCTTCCTGGCTCGTCCGGGGCGTCCCGCCGTGGTGACCCGTACGCTCACCGAGCTGACCGGGCCGGCCGGCGGAGCGGTGGAGCTGCCACTGCGGCTCATGTGGTGCAGCGACCGGACCTTCGAGCTGGCCGACCCGGATCAACTGCTCTGGATGTACGAGAACGTCCTGCGCGAGGCCACCCGCGCCGACGACCTGCGTCGACTGGTCAACGGAACCCTGCTGCGGCGGGTGTGGCCGGACCTGAACCTGCCGCACGGTGTCCGGCGGGCGTGGGAGGCCCGGCACCGTACGCTCCACCGCATCGGGTGAGCACCGCCCACCTGGGCGACTTCTACCGGGAGGTGGCCCGGGTCGCACTGTCCGTTGCCGACCGCTACGGGTTCGTCCTCGGCGGCGGCGTGGCCTGGGCAGCCCATGGCCTGGTCAACCGTCCCACCGAGGATCTCGACCTGTTCGCGGACGTAGACGGAGCCGCAGGCGCGGCCGCGACCGAGGTCCGCACCGTGCTGCGAGCGGCCGGTTTCGACGTACGCGACGAGGACCCGGCCGGCGACCTGGCCAGCCTCTTCGACGGGTTCGACCAGGACATGAAGGACTTTGTCGTGAGCCGCGGCGGGCGCCAGCTCCGGTTGACCCTGGGTCGGCTCGACCGGCACCGCAGCCCGGTGGTGATGGACCTGGGTCCGGTCATGCACGTCCAGGATCTGGTCGCGAGCAAGACCGTAGCCCTGATCACCCGCCGCGAGGTGCGCGACTACATCGACATCGCCGCCGCGTTGGACGTCTACCGCCTCGACGAGCTGTTGGCGTTGGCACACGACTACGACCCGGCACTCGACCCCGAGGACATCCGGGCAGCCGGTCACTACCTGGACCGGCTACCCGACCGGCGGTTCGCCCGCTACGGCCTCACCCCGGACGAGGTACGGATCGTCCACCAGCGCCTGGCCGACTGGCCACGCTGACCCGGTGGGGACCGTACGCCGTTGGCCGGGTCCCCGTGGTGGGAACCCGGCCACTGGCTTGTTGCTTACTTGGTCCAGACGTCCTGCACGATGTGCGCGGCCTGGTTCTCCCACTGCGCGTACGCATCCGGGAACGCCGACACCTGAACCTTCTGCGCCGCATCCGTCAACGGCATGTCCTGCCAACCATCAACCTGCTTCAGGTTGCTCAGGAAGGCGGTCGAGGCGTAGGTCGGGTCCGTGATCTGCTCCGGAGAACCCCAACCCGAGCTGGGCCGCTGCTGGAACAGACCCAGCGAGTCATGGTCGTTCATGTCACCCAGATGACCCAGGTTCTCCAACTTCGACTCCTGCATCGAGGTAGCAACCGCGATCACGGCACCACGCTCACCCATACCCAACTTCTTCGCCGTCTCCGTGATGGCCTTGGCATTGTCGGTCTGCTCCTTGTCGAGCTTGATGCTCGACTGCGCACCCTGCACACCGTGCGGGATCAGCTTGTCCATACCCGGCTTGTCAGCCGTGACCTGCGCGACCGTGGTCATCGCCGGAGCGGTGTGCTCGGCCGGGGACGCGAACGCGTGACCCACAGGCCCCGCAACCGCACCACCAACAAACGCGAGGCTGGCAACACCCAGAGCGGTCTTCCGAACAAACGAAGTCTTGGTAACAGCGGTGAAAGTCGTCTTCACGATGGTTCACCTTCCATTCGGGGGTACCCGACGCGCGCCTATAGGGGGAGGCGCTGGCGCTCGGGGAAAGAAGTACGAGGCAGGCCACAGGCTGCACGGGGCGAGAACTCAACCCCGGCGCTGCTCCGGTCGTACGCGATGTATAACCGCCCCGGGCCCGCCAACATTCCGCCGACGATCCCCCGACGCGAGTTGATCAAGCCCAAAATCCTCGCGAACGCGACACACGTCGCAGGCTCGAACCGAGTCCCGGGAACCTGCGACGGTCTGAGCCTGACAGGCGGATTGGTGGGCCAGGCGTGCCTTGCGCCGAATTCGGCCGCCGCGAGGATCGTCGCATTTGAAGCTGTTAGGTCAAGCGATAGGTGAAGTCGTCCGACATGCGGTGGAGGTCGCCTCCGACGGTTGTCATCCGGCCGACGCCGGAGACCAACTGCGCACTCTCCAATCGAGCGTTCTTGACCCCGAACTTGGCCGGATGCAGCACGTAGAAGTACGTGTCACCTTGCCACGTGTACCTGCCGTTCTGGGCTCGGGCATGGATCACGAGGTCCTGACCCGATCGCAGCACGGGGAACTCCATGCCGAATCTGTGCCCGGCGTCGATGTTGATCCATCCGAACGCGTACGAACTTCCCCGGTTACCGAGACAAACTGCGGCGCTCACCGCGTGCTTGGAATCGTTGATGACCGTGAGGACAGCGTCCCGGTACAGCAGGAAGCCGCCGACTGCGACGGTTGCCTTGTAGGTGGCGATGCCGATCGAAACGGGATCCATTGCCGCTCCCCATTCTGACGAGGGTCGCCCACCCGTGACCCAAGCCGACCATTGACAGGAAACACAGTGTGCCAACCCGCAACAGCGCGATGCCCATCGTTTGATGGCTTGTGGCGGAGGTCCTGCCACCGATTCCGTTCGTGTCACGGAACCCGGAGATAGGTGTCGAGCGCGGCCGCGCCCGCCAGCATCGCCAGACCGCGCGCCGTCAGCCGGTCCCGCCACTCCCGCATGGTCGCCTGCAACGGCTCCGGTCCGCCGGCAGCCCGTACCTGCTCCAGCACCTGCGCGATCTGCTCCAGCCCGTGGCCGCCACGTCGTAACTGGTGGGCCAGGAGCACGTCGCGTACGTCGGCCGCGGTGTAGACCCGGTAGCCGGTGCGGGGATCGCGGCGGGGCACGAGCAGCCCGGCTCGCTGCCATTTGCGTAAGGTCGCCGGTCGGATGCCGAGCCTGCGGGCCAACGGTCCGATGAAGGTCACACCGGGTTCCACCTCGGACGGCGGCACCAAGTCTTGGAGCGCCCGCTCCACGGCCTCGAGCGTGCCCCGGTCGATGGCCAGCTGCGCGTGGCTCTCGTCGACCAACCGCAGCGCCTCCTCGACCTCGCCGCCGTTCACCGACCGCATGATCGCCCCCGCGGTCGAATGGCCGTGCGCGGGTATCAGCGCCAGGAACGTCCGCAACGCCGCCGCGTGGCGCGCAGCGTAGGCGCGGTAGCCGTGCGGCGAGCGTTCGGCCGGCGGCAGGATCCCCGCCTCCTCGTAGTTGCGCACCGCCTGCGTGGACAGGCCGTGCTCGCGCGCCAGGTCGATGGGCCGCAACCGCATTTTGAAGGTATGTCCTTGTCGCGAGCCGGAAACAGCAACAAAGTTTACACCGAGGGTTCAACGATAGGGTTGAGGAAATGACGAACCTGATCGGGGACGCCGTCCGTCCCTTCACCGGCGGCGATCTCACCCCGCTCCTGTCCCCCGCCACCCGCCTGCTCGGCCTCGGCGAGCCCACCCACGGCGTCGAAGCCTTCCTCGAACTGCGCAACGAGTTGTTCCGCCACCTCGTCGACCACGAGGGCTACCGCTCGATCACCATCGAGAGCGACTGCCTGTCGGCCCTGGCCGCGGACGCGTACGTCACGGACGGGGTCGGGGAGCTCGACGACGTGATGGCCCACGGTTTCAGCCACGGCTTCGGCGCCTCGGCCGCCAACCGGGAGCTCCTGCGCTGGATGCGCGCCCACAACGAGCAGCGCGCCCCGCACGAGCGGCTCCGCTTCTACGGCTTCGACGGCCCCCTGGAGATCACCGGAGCCGCCAGCCCCCGTCCGGCCCTGATCGCACTGCACGACTACCTCGCCGCCCACCTGGACCTGGTCTGGAGTCGCGACACCCTCGACGAACTGCTCGGAACCGACGACCGCTGGACCAACCAGGCCACCATGATGGATCCCACCCAGTCCGTCGGCCGTACTGCCGAGGCCAGGGAACTGCGCCTGATCACCGACGACCTACGCGCGCTGCTCACCGCGTACGTCCCCCACCTGACGGCCATGACCACCCCCGAGGACTGGTGGCGCGCCGACCTGTACGGCCGCACCGCCGCCGGGCTCCTGCGTTACCACGCCGCCATGGCCGACACCGCGCCCACCCGTCTCCGGGCACTCATCTGCCTGCGCGGGGTGATGATGGCCGACAACCTCGACGCCATCCTCCGCCGCGAGGCCAGCCGCGGCCCGACCCTCGCCTTCGCCCACAACCGCCACCTGCAGCGTGACAAGAGTCAGATGCAGCTCGGCGACCATCCGCTCGAATGGTGGAGCACGGGCGCCATCATCGGCACCCACCTTGGCGACCGGTACAGCTTTGCCGCGACCACCTTCGGCGCTCGCGGCTCCGACGTCCCGCACCCCGACACCCTCGAAGGGCTCCTGTCGACTCTTCCGCACGCCCGCGCCGTCGTCGACCCCGGCCGGCTCACCTCGGCCCTGGACCTGAAGCTGACGCCCCGGGTCCCGGCCGACCACACGTACTTCGCGCTCGATCCGACCACCATCGACCAGGTCGACGCCATCGTCTTCGTCAAGGAGATCTGAGCTATCCGTGGTGGCGATGGCGAGCCGGTCCTCGGGATGCCACCGCCACGGCCTGGTGCGAGGATGCAGCCATGTACCTCATCCGTGAGCGCCTCTTCGACATCGGCGACGACTTCGACATCACCGACGACTCCGGCCGGAAGGTCTTCCACGTCGACGGCAAGGTGCTGACCCTGCGCGACAAGCTTGTCATCGAGGACGCGACCGGTGAAGAGGTCGCCTCGGTGCATCGGCAGCTCGTCGCGCTGCGTCGCACGTACACGATCAAGATCGGCGGCGAGAAGGCCGCCGAGGTACGCAAGAAACTCTTCACCCCGTTCCGCGACAAGTACACGATCGACATACCGGGGCCGCACGACCTCGAGATGCGTGGTGACCTGCTCGACCATGAGTACACGGTCGAGCAGGACGGGCATGAGGTCGCCTCGGTGTCGAAGAAGTGGTTCACGATTCGTGACACGTACGCGGTGAAGATCCCCGGGGACGAGAACCACCTGCTCATCCTGGCCGGCGTCCTCGCACTGGATCTCGCGCAGTCCCGCGCCGAGAAGGAGCGCGAGGAAAAAGAGCGGAAGGATAAGGCCCAGAAGGACAACTGAACACGCCACGGGTACGAGCTGTCAGCGGGCCGTACCGAGGCACAGAAAAAGGCCCTGTCCGGGTCCCGTTGGGGAACCCGGACAGGGCCGAGATTCTTCAAGCTTGTCGCTTACTTGGTCCAGACGTCCTGCACGATGTGCGCGGCCTGGTTCTCCCACTGCGCGTACGCATCCGGGAACGCCGACACCTGAACCTTCTGCGCCGCATCCGTCAACGGCATATCCTGCCAACCATCAACCTGCTTCAGGTTCTTCGACTCCTGCATCGAGGTAGCAACCGCGATCACGGCACCACGCTCACCCATGCCCAGCTTCTTCGCCGTGTCCGTGATGGCCTTGGCGTTAGCAAGCTGGTCCTTGCTCAGATCAATGCTCGACTGCGCACCCTGAGTACCGTGCGGGATGAGCTTGTCCATGCCCGGCTTGTCAGCCGTGACCTGCGCGACCGTGGTCATCGCCGGGGCGGTGTGCTCGGCCGGGGACGCGAACGCGTGACCCACAGGCCCCGCAACCGCACCACCAACAAACGCCAGGCTGGCAACACCCAGAGCGGTCCTACGAACAAACGAAGTCTTGGTAACAGCGGTGAAAGTCGTCTTCACGATGGTTCACCTTCCAATCGGGGGTTCCGAGCACGCGCACACAGGGGGAA